>NZ_AHBC01000039.1:0-135810 GCF_000236625.2 Halomonas sp. GFAJ-1 | reverse complement strand
GCAGATCGCCGCCCACTTGGACGGGTATTCGCCTTGCTGTTCAAGGACTAATCGAACAGCTCGCTCCCGGACTTCTGGGGAATATCGTTTTGGTGAGTTCATAACTCCATCCTCTCAAGATATGGAGTCTCCGGTAAAGCCGGGGCGGTTCAACACCGCTTAAAGGAAGCTATTACATGGCCTTGCGGCGCGGACTGCTGACCAATCTACTGAACCCAAAGTCGCTGCTTTTTTGCTCGGTGCTACTGCCCCAGTTTGTGCATGCAGAACAAGGTGCGGTTGCACTTCAATTCACGCTGCTAGGGGCCATGCTGGTGGGCGTAGGGCTAATATATGACGCGTTTTATGCTTGCATTGGGGCAAAAATGCAGCGCTGGGTTGCAGGCAATCAAAAAAAGCAAAAAATACAGAACTGGGTATTTGGCACGCTGCTAATTGGCTTCGCACTGCGCTTAGCCTCTTAGCAGACCTGCTGTTGAAGGGTCAGCGCTGGCGGCAAGCATTATGTATCGTCTTGTGTATTATTCGACCTTGTCGCTTTATGTGCCTTCATATCTTTAAACGCTTCCATGATATCCATGGGTAGCGGGAAAATAATGGTTGAAGCATTTTTATTGCTCATATCGCTCATGGTTTGCAGGTAACGTAACTGTAGTGCGGCAGAGTTTTCCTGCATCACATTGGCGGCTTCCACTAGCTTTTTGGACGCTTGCAGCTCGCCCTCTGCGTGAATTACTTTGGCGCGACGCTCCCGCTCAGCTTCTGCTTGGCGAGCAATGGCGCGAATCATGCTCTCATCTAGATCGACGTGTTTGATCTCAACGTTCGCGACCTTAATGCCCCATGCTTCGGTCTGGGTGTCGATGATCTCTTGAATGTCATCGTTAAGCTTATCCCGCTCTGAAAGCATTTCATCAAGGTCATGCTTACCCAGCACTGAGCGAAGGGTCGTTTGCGCCAGCTGGCTGGTAGCCTGAGTGAAGTTCTCCACCTGAATAATCGCTTTTTCAGGGTCTACTACACGGAAGTAGAGCACTGCATTCACTTTAACCGTCACGTTATCCTGGGAAATAACGTCTTGCTCTGGAACATCCATGGTAATAACGCGCAAATCCACGACTTCCATTTTCTGAACCCCAGGAATCACGATGACAAGCCCTGGTCCTTTCACCGTTTGAAACCGCCCAAGGAAAAACACAACCCCACGTTTATACTCCGGTAAAATACGAATAGAGGCAGCGAATAGCATCACTACCAACACTACGGGAACCAAATATGAAAGCATCATTGCACACCTCGTCTCGCCGTTGGTTTTGATTAAGAGGGCGTTACATGCACGGTTAGCCCATCAAGCCTTACTACCTTTAAGGTATCGCCTTGCTTAACGGGCACATCACACACCGCATTCCAGCGCTCGCCGTGCAGGCGCACATGGCCCTGAATATTAAAGTCATCTAACGCCACCGCGTGCGCCCCAATCAGCTGTTCTGCCCCACTGTGCACAGGCCTTCTACGCAGTGTGGCAAACCGAGTGAGTGTCCATAGCATCAAACTTGCTGAAAGTAGCGCCACTCCACCGATTAGTGGTAGCGAAATAGCCAAGTATTCAGCATCCATCAGCATGACCGAGCCAAGCACAAAGGCTACAATACCGCCTGCCCCTAATATGCCAAAACTGGGTAGTAGCGCTTCTCCCACCATCAGTATTAGCCCCACCAAGACCAGTGCAAGGCCCGCATAATTGATGGGCAGAACCTGAAAGGCAAAAAGCGCTAATAGCAGCGAAATAACGCCGATGGTGCCGGGAAATAAGCTACCAGGGCTTGAGAGTTCGAAAATCAGCCCGTAAAAACCGATAATCATTAAGAAGTAGGCAATATTAGGATTAGTGATCAATGACAGCAGTTGGGTACGCCAATCAGGGTCAAAGCGCTCAACGATCAGGTTTTCCGTCGCTAATGTGACATCTCCCCGCTTCATCACCACCGTCATACCATCCAACTGCGCGAGCAGGTCGTCGATATCTTTTGCGACAACATCAATTACATTCTGCTCTAGTGCTTGATTAGCAGTGAGATTCACCGCGTCGCGTACCGCTTCTTCCGCCCAATCTGCGTTGCGTCCGTGGCGCTCGGCCAGGCCCCGAATAAAGCTAACGGCGTCCTCCAGTACCTTTCGATCCATCGCACTGCCTTCACGCTCAGACTCTTTTGCATCACCTTCGTCTGTGTCTTCCTCCCCGCTAGCAACGCCAGAGCCAACCATTTGCACTGGCGTTGCCGACCCTAAATGGGTGGCAGGTGCCATGGCCGCCACATGGCTGCCATATAACAAATAGGTGCCAGCACTTGCCGCGCGTGCGCCGCTTGGCGACACATACATAACCACGGGGGTTTCGGAATTGAGCATGGCTTGGATCATGTCACGGGTAGTTTCAACCAGCCCGCCAGGCGTGTTTAACTCAACAATAACCAGATCACTGTTCTGCTCTTGAGCCCGACGAAGGCCACGCCCAAAGTAATCCTTCGTTGCAGGCCCAATGGCACCCTCAATGTTGAGCACCAGTGCCTTACCACCACTATTTTGCGCCATCGCCTGCCATGTAAAAGACGATGTGGCCATGATGACGCCAGCGAGAAGCATCCAGAGCCAGTGCGATTTGAGAGAAAAGGCTTGCATGATCGCTCCTCGCGCTTCGCGCCATCACCTAAGTCTTACAACAGTGACCACTACCACACCGCTTAGTTTCACAAAACCTATACAGCATGTAGGAACCGGAAAGCAGCTGTTAATATCAGAACCTCTTTTTAACGTAGCACCTCTGGGTGGACTCGCCATAAATTAAGTAAAAGTAAGCACTAATTCTTACGCTGTTTATCCTTTTTGAGTGAACCAGACTCTTATACAGAAGTCGTACTACCAGATAAATTCAGATAAGGAACATAATGATGCGCACCACCAACGACCGTTCAACCGAAAGCGACACGAAGCAGACCCACTATCAACCGCGCGGATTTTCTGACCGCATTGCATATCGGTTAGTACGCTTTATGCGCTTTTTTGCAGATGTTTTTTTTGCAGGCCGCTATGGCCATCGAGCGGTAATTTTAGAAACCGTGGCCGCGGTGCCAGGTATGGTAGGAGGCGCCATTCAGCATCTACATGCCCTGCGGCGAATTAAAGATGACGACGGCTGGATTCGTACGCTGCTGGATGAAGCTGAAAATGAGCGTATGCACTTGATGACGTTTATCGAAGTGGCCAAACCTAACCGCTTTGAGCGTTTCATTATTATGTTGGCGCAAGGTATTTTCTTTAACCTGTTTTTCTTGCTTTACCTCTGCTCCAGCAAAACTGCCCACCGGGTAGTGGGTTACTTAGAAGAGGAAGCCGTTTATAGCTACACCGAGTACCTAGAAGGGATTGATCGCGGCGAATACGAAAACATTCCCGCTCCGCAAATTGCTATCGACTACTGGAACTTGCCTCAGGATGCTCGGCTGCGTGAGGTGGTGGTTGCAGTAAGGGCGGATGAAGCAGACCACCGCGACACTAATCATGATTTTGCGGATCAGCTTTCTCAATAACTCTCTCAGTAACTCTCCCAATAGCGCTGTCTAAGCAGTTCTATTTCAATCATTATACTCAGCTGTTTCCACTACTGGTTGAGTTGGCGCCGCTGGATTAGCGGCGCTATTGTATCTTCCGCCACGTCTGCCCTGTCCTTATTCGATATAATAGCCGCTAACGCGCCAAGTGCCGTTTTCAAGGTGGGGCGTTACCACCTCCATAACCCTGGGGTTATTTTCAAAACGTGTTTGAAACGTGAACTCCTTATAGTCCCCTCGTGGAGCACCGGGCATAGACGTATATTGCGATACCCTTACACGGCGTCGCGTTTCCGCTGCACCAAAGTCCCGCCGGGACAGCGAAATAGTGCGCTGAAGCATAGCCGCAGAAAGTGGCGCTTGTAGCAGCGGCGATGCCTCATCCCACGCCTGCTGGTATTCCCCTCTATCTACCGCCGCTAACCATGCCAGCGCAGCCGCTTCGGCCGCCTGCACAGAAGCTTTAGCATAGGCCGGAAGAGTGAGTAATAGCGTTGTAAAACAAAGGGCAAGTAGTTTGCGCATAGCGGGCTCTTGTGGTGACGTTAAGATTACCTACCTGTGAGGTGTTATCGGGAAGTAGCCGGATTTCTTTAGCCGTCGTCCCGCCCTCGCTTCTCAATTCCTACCCGCTCGTTTACTATGCGCCATCCCTTTTATTCCAGCTTCCATCACTAGGCGACCATGTCTGTCAACGCACTTTATACTGATCTTTCTGGCTACTACGATTTGATGTGCGTAGACATCGACTATCAAGCGCAAAGCAACGCCATCCGCAGGCTGCATCAGATATTTGGCAACGGTGGCACCACCCACTTGGATTTAGCCTGTGGTACCGGCCCCCATGTGCGCCATTTTATCGACGCGGGCTATACCAGTAGTGGGCTAGACATTAACCAACCGATGCTGGATATCGCCGCCAAGCGCTGCCCAGAAGCGCACTTCTCGCTGCAAGATATGAGCACCTTTGAGATTAACGAACCCCTCGATCTCATCACCTGCTTTTTGTACTCAATCCATTATAACGATGGTATTGAAAAGCTAACGGCGTGCATTGCCAGCGCCCAACGCGCACTGAACGCAGGCGGCGTCTTCTATTTTAATGCCGTCGATAAAGACAAAATCGACAACGGTTTATGCGTTAAACACACCGCCAAGCAGGCAAACAATACCTTTACCTTTCGCTCTGGCTGGCATTACTGCGGGCACGGAGAAAGACAGTCACTCAGGCTGAGTATCGAAAAAACGAACGATGAAGAGACGCAGGTTTGGAATGACGAGCACCCCATGGTGGCAGTGAGTTTTGCAGAATTAAGCGCCCTATTGGCGCCTTACTTCGAGGTGCATGTGTTTGAGCACAACTACGACACCATCTCGCCGTGGGATAACGCCTCTGGCAATGCGATTTTCGCTTGCGTGAGGCGCTAGCTTTTTAGCACTTTAACTCTCGGCGTTGGGCCGTAGCTGACGCTGAACGCCGAGCAGGAAGTTACGTAGCATTTGGTCTTTGCACTCGCGATAGTTCTTATGGCTGGGCTTCCGGAAAAAAGCGCTTAGCTCGTGACTGCTTAAGGGCAAGCCCACCAGCTCAAAAATCTCTAAAATGTCATCCGCTTTTAAATTCAGCGCAATACGCAGCTTCTGGAACACCATATTATTGTTCAACTGCGCTTCCGGCGCGGGCTGCGGGCCTTCGCGCTTACCCCGCTTAAAGCTGATAAAGCCATTCAGAAACGACGCCAGCTCCCTGTTCTTCATTGTGACAAAGGCGTCATCTTCATCCTTTTTCAGCCAAGCGGTTACTTGCTCTTGTGTCACCTCAACCTCTGCAAGAGCGAAGATATTCACGATGGTGTTATCTTTTAAATCAAAGGTATAGCGAATACGGCGAAAAATATCGTTATTGGTCAAGAGCGAGCCCCTAGTCTTAGGTATGTTCAACACCATCAGCTGTTAGCTGAACCTGTGTCTGTCATCAGTGGTTGGTACATCAAGAAAGCAGTTTAGCCTGCAGTTAACGTTTCAAGCAGTTCATCTATTTCTGCTTTCAATTCGTTGTCTTCAATTCGACGTGCGCTCTCTTTTGCCTCTTGGAGGTTTTTGATAGCCGCGTCTGTTTGGCCCAGCTCCACTTGCAACATTGCCATGGAAAAACCGATGGATGACAGATGGTCTTTCGAATCTATCGCACTGGCTTTTGCTAACGCTTTTTCGTAGAGGGCCAGCGCATCTTCCAGCTCTTCGGTGAAGTCCGCCAAGGTTTCCCACTGCTCTGGGTGATCTTTATCGGTATTTTCATGCTCGCTGCAAATCGCCTGTAGCTCGGCATACAGCGCTTCAAAGGTGGCGCGATCATCTTTGGCGGCGGCCTTCATCAGCTTTTCAGCAAGTTCGTAAACTGCCTTGTATATTTTGGTATTAATCATTAACCACTACCTTTCTCTATTTAAAAAACAGTAACAAGTAAAACAAATCTGCTGAACGCCAACGTTTGTAACACAGTCACTTCACCGCAACCGGCGACATTATACCCCTTAGGGATGGCCCCCGGGGCGGTCATTTATGGCTTTATGGTGGGGGGGGTAATGAGGCCCTTCCTAGGGGTGCTTTTACGCTATACTGCACCACTTTTTATTTTCGACACCCCTTACGACCCTTTGTCAGAGCGTCTAATGCCCTTTTCAAAACTAGGCTTATCCAGCCCACTCGTTCAAGCAATTACTGAACTCGGTTACAAAGCACCCACGCCCATCCAGGAACAAGCGATTCCTGTCATTCTTTCGGGTAAAGACTTAATCGCCACCGCACAAACCGGCACAGGTAAAACCGCTGCCTTTGTGCTGCCACTGCTGGAAAAATTCAGTAAAACAGCCGAACCGCTGCGCGGCAAACGCATTCGTGCGCTGATCCTGGTGCCGACCCGCGAGCTGGCAGTTCAGGTTGAAGCCAGTGTGGCGCAATACTCAAAGCATACCCAACTCACCTCAATGGCCGCGTATGGCGGCGTGGATACCGCGCCGCAAAAAGAGCGCTTAATCGAAGGCGTGGACATTCTGGTCGCCACACCGGGCAGGCTGCTGGATTTGGCGCATCAGCGCGCGCTGCACTTTGATGAACTGCAAGTCATGGTGCTGGACGAAGCGGACAGAATGGTCGACATGGGCTTTGTCGATGATATCCACAAAATCATCGTGCGCCTGCCGGAGAACCGGCAGAACCTATTGTTCACGGCCACCATGACCAACGACGTGCGCGCCATCGCCCACGCGTTTTCAGACAGCAAAATGACCGACTTGGCGGCTGACATTTCCATTACACCCAATGTCCGCGCCGCCGCCACGATCAAACAGTGGCTGATCACGGTCGACAAAGACACCAAGTCCGCCCTGTTGAGCCACTTGATCAACCAGCAAGCGTGGGATCAGGCGCTGATTTTTGTCGAGAAAAAACACAGCGCCGCCAAGCTGGTGGCTCAGCTGGAAAAACGCGGCATCCAAGCGGATTCCATCCATGGCGGCAGAAGCCAGGCCATGCGTGAAAAAGTGTTGGATCAGTTCAAATCGGGCGAACTGAAGTACCTAGTAGCTACGGGCGTCGCCGCTCGGGGACTGGATATTGGTGAACTCAGCCGTGTAGTGAACTACGACTTACCTTTCCAGCCAGAAGAGTACATCCACCGCATTGGCCGCACCGGCCGTGCGGGTGCCTCCGGTGAAGCCATCTCGCTGGTCGATATCAGTGACTTTAAAAACCTGTGCGCAATTGAAAAGCGTTTGAAAAATACAATTGAGCGCAAAGAAATTGAAGGCTTCCCGGTTAAAAAAACCGTGCCCGCGTCTAACTTAAACCACGTCAAAAAAAGCAGCCGTTAAGCGTTAACAAAGAAGCTCACTCTTGTATTCGTTTCAGAGGTGAGCTTCTCCTCTACTCAGCCGGTGAAAAGGCATCCAACAGCTCGGCATTCGTGGGGTATTTCTCCAACAGTGCAAGCAGCTTCTGCGCGCCTTCTATGGGCTTAAGCGGTGTTAACGCTCTGCGCAGTGTGCGTACTTTTTCAGTATCTTTTGCATCGATCAACAGCTCTTCACGGCGGGTGCTGCTTTTGGCAATATCGATCGCCGGGAAAATCCGTTGATTAGCCACGTCCCGTGATAGCACTAGCTCCATATTGCCCGTGCCTTTGAACTCCTCGAAAATCACCTGATCCATACGGCTTCCCGTATCCACCAGCACGGTGGCCAGAATGGTGAGCGAGCCGCCGTTTTCGATTTTTCGCGCCGCGCCAAACAGTTTGCGAGGGATTTCCATCGCCCGGGAATCCAGCCCACCCGACATGGTACGCCCATTGCCCCGCTGCTCGGCATTATGAACCCGCGAAAGCCTTGTGAGTGAATCGATCACGATCATCACATCGTGCCCCTCGCCTGCCTGCTTGCGCGCTGTATCTAGTAGCTGATCGGCCATCCGCACATGGTTCGCGTAGCTTTCATCGGACGACGAGGCATGCACTTCAGCCGACACGCTGCGCTTAAAATCGGTGACTTCTTCCGGGCGCTCATCAATCAGCAAGGCATACAACTTTATATCCGGGTAAGCCTCGGCCACGGCTTGGCAGATATGCTTTAACAGCGTCGTTTTGCCAGAACCCGGCGGTGCCACAATCAACCCCCGCTGCCCCATACCAATGGGCGTGATCAAATCCATCGCCCGCACAGTGCGCGGCTGATCACTCGGCGCTAGATACAGGCGTGGGGAAGGATGGATGGCGGTGCCGTTTAGGAAGCGTGTTATGGGGTCGTTAGAGGATAGGTCTTCGACTTTTTCGGTGGGTTTGGGCTCTGTTGGCCTTTTGGTTTTTAGGCTTAGGGTTTTGCGGGTCATGGTAGGGTGGATTGCCTTTTAAATTTGGGTGTTTGTTGTTGGCCACTCAACAACAGATTTCCCGCAGGTTCTGGAATCGCGAACGTGTAGGGGTGCGGTGGAAAAGTTGGTTGGAAAACAGAGCTAATACGCCAATAATCAATTCCGAGCTAATGGGCGCATTGAGTAGTGGATTACGCTAAGGCTCTCAATAAGGCCTGAATTTCTTTGGTCACAATAAACGAGAATTTTACCGTTGAGCGGTTTATTAACGCCTAAGCCCGAAATCCTCGCGAATGACTTCAGGATGACGAAAAGCAATCTCGATTAACGCCTTGGCTGGCCCAGACGGCTTGCGCCGCCCCTGCTCCCATTCCTGAAGCGTACGCGGAGAAATATGCAACACCTCGGCAAACTCTCGCTGCGTAAGGCCAGTTTTCCCTCTCGCTTCTGCCACCTCATTAGGCTCAACATGGCTAACCCGTGCGGTTTTGCCCGCTTTCATTTCTTTAACTGATTGAAGCAGCTTGTTGCCAAGCTCCTCAGCGCTAAGAAGCATCTCTTTACTCATTTTCCAATACCTCACGAATCGCCTTCAGGATATGCGCGGGTATATTCTCCCGAACGGCCTTCTTGTAGATCACCAACAACCAAATTTCACCATTTGCCAACCGGGTGAAATAGATGACGCGCACGCCACCGCGCTTTCCAGAACCCGCTATCGACCAGCGAACTTTTCTACATCCGCCGCTGCCTGGAATGGGATCACCCACTTCAGGATTAGCCGCCAGCCAGGCGAAGAAGCCAATTCGCTCCTCCGCCGTCCAGATTTTGCTGGCATCCGCTTCGAATGTGGGGGTTTCAATGATGGTGAACATAATTACCAATATACGTCATTGACGGATTTTTGCAACGCTCCCTCTTGATGTATAACGCCTTGCTCACCGGAAAATTAGGAGCGCAGCGAGTAATTTTTCCGAGTGCAGCAAATTGTTATGCATTTTTCTCCCGACAGGCATCAATAAAGAGCTCACCCAACTCTGTGAGAATCGTTGATGTGTCTGTGTCGATTTCAATATCAAAGTCTACAGATGCGTAAGATGAGTCTCGATCACCAATCGGCACTTCTATGCTATGGGTCCCAGCACTTGCCTCATAGACAACCTTAGCCAACCCAAGCCGAATTATATTGGCAATCTCGAACTCTTTAATGTTCTTCTCTGGAATACTTTCTGGCGCTGCAATTTGCCTCCTGAGCATAAATTCCTTGTATTCAAGGGAACGAATCTCTCTTTCCTTTGATCGAGCCGAAGACCTCAACTCCATGGCCTCTGCTGAATAAACCTGCTTCCCGTCTGGTGACAAACTCTGCAGTTTCTGGCTGATTTCATCAACCTCGGATTTAAG
Organism: Halomonas sp. GFAJ-1; assembly: GCF_000236625.2. NCBI lineage: Bacteria > Pseudomonadati > Pseudomonadota > Gammaproteobacteria > Oceanospirillales > Halomonadaceae > Halomonas > Halomonas sp. GFAJ-1. Next base: position 125,935 of record NZ_AHBC01000039.1, on the reverse strand, counting down.
TCTGATTTCTATCGCTGACCTATTTTCCAAGAACTCTGACAACTCCCCTTCTAACTCTGACACTCTTCTTTCTTTTTCAATAAGAACCGACTCAAGAAGTTTGAACTCATCACTTGATAACTGACTTAAAATATACGGAAACACGTGATTCTGAATGTTTTGTTGAGAATCAACCATATTTACTAGCAATATTGCCCACTTATCCTGAAGTTCATCATCATCTTCCAAAGATGCATGCTCTAGATATGGGCAGAGAAGCTTCGGAGGAATTGCCTTAACGCTTACGTTGTTCTTCTCGCATACTGCCTTTGCCTTATTCAGAATTCGAACTTGATTATTGAATCTCCAGAGTGAGATTTGATCCTTTATCAGAAGGCCAAGTTCTTCAGCTGGCGGCAAAACAAGCTTGTCAATAAATCCCTTTGCAACATCAATCCCTTTCTCAATAGCTGTAGATGTGACGTCTATTTTTCTTTGATTGCTATCATCGCTCATTTTGCTATCCATAATTGTGCATAACAGTGATTATATAGCCTGCCGCATAACACCATTGAACGTGACTGCGCGTTTATTGATGTTATATAGCCCTCTCAAAATTTTTAAACCACTGTTTTAAAAGGTTACGCTCCTCAATTGGCAGCATACCCAAAATTCGCGTGCCGGCTCGTTTTTACGATTTAATCATACTTTATTGATAAATTTGGCTTAGGTCACGTGATGCTGCAAAAAATATTGAGCTCGCGCAGTTTTTGGCTGCAGGGGAGCATGGGGAAGGGCTCGCACTACAGCGCCCTGCCACCACTACTCCTCCCAGCCGTAGCGGTAAGGAGCTTCCGTATCTTACAACTCACTCCTCACACTCAAAGCTCAATGCCTTTCTGGGCTTTGATGCCTTGGTCTTTGAAAGCGTGTTTGACCACTTTCATTTCGGTGACGGTGTCGGCAAGCTCAATGAGCTGTTGGGGGGCGTAGCGGCCGGTGACGATGGCGTGCTGCATCTCGGGGCGGGCTTGTAGGTCGTCGAGGACTTGGTCTAGGTCGAGGTACTCGTAGCGCAGGGCAATGTTGAGTTCGTCGAGCAGTACCATGTGGTAGCTGTCGTCTTGGAGCATGCGCTTGGCTTGTTCCCAGGCGGCGTTGGCGGCGGCGACGTCGCGTTCGCGGTCTTGGGTGTCCCAGGTGTAGCCTTCGCCCATTACGTGGTAGTCCACGTTGGGCAGGTTGCGGAAGAAGGCTTCTTCGCCGGTGCTGAACGCGCCTTTAATAAACTGCACCACGCCAACCTTCATGCCGTGGCCTAGGGCGCGGGCGAGCATGCCAAAACCGGAGCTGCTTTTGCCTTTGCCGGGGCCTGTGAGCACCAGCAAGATGCCCTGCTCTTTATCGGCGCGGGCAATGCGCTCGTTCATGATTTTTTGCTTGGCCGCCATGCGCTGGGCATGGCGTTCCGGGGTTTTGGCATTTTCGCGCATGGGGTCTCCTTGGGGTGTTCTACGTTTTACGAGCTACGCTTTCAGCACGTAGCGCAGGGTTTCCACGACCTGATCGGTGGTGGTGCACCAGGCTTGTGCTTGGGCGTCGACTTCTTTCAGCGGGTGAACAATCTCTTCACTGTGCAGCGTGATGTAAGGCTTGGCCAGTGCCGCGCAGTAGCCTGCGTCAAAGGCGGCGTTCCACTGCTTGTACTTGTCGCCAAAACGTACAACAACCAAATCCGCCTGTTCAATCATCGTGCGGGTGCGGATGGCGTTCACTTTAGAAGACTGGTGGTCGCGCCAGAAGCCGTTCTCCGGTTTGCCCAGGTGGTCGCCTGCAGCATCAGAGGCGTCGTGATCGGTCACGGGTGCGGTGAAGACTACATCCAGCCCTGCCGCTTCTGCGCCGCGCTGGATCTCTTCACGCCAGTCAGTGTGAATCTCGCCGGAAAGGTATACGTAAAAGCTCATGGTGGCTCCTTAATAGTAAATGTGGGTATTTAGCCGCCCTATCATAGCCCACATACGCTTTATGAAAAAACATTCCAAAAAAATTACTGGGTCGCGATTTGCAGTGTTTGCTCGGTAAAAATATCCGCGACCAGCTTGGGGGCAGAGGGGAAATAGCCGTGGAAGTAGCTGGCTACCAGCGCGCCCTCTCGGTAGATAGGTTCGGCTTCGCTGCCTGCCAGTTTGCGGGTGCGGGCCAGCGGCTGCATGGATGTTTCCAGCAGCGAGTGGTGGTAGGTGTGGCCGCGCAGTTCGCCATTTTGGGTGTGCAGGCTTTGTAGCCCCAGCGCGGTGAGTTTACCGGCCATTTTGGCGGTGCCGGGCAGCAGCCCCATCATCGTGTGGCTTGTGCCTTCGCCATCCACCAACTGCTCTACACAGCTCATTAGCCCGCCGCACTCGGCGAGTATGGGTTTGCCTGCGCGGTGGTGGGCGCTTATCGCGTCGCACATGGGCTGGTTGGCGCTGAAGCGGGCGGCGTGCAGTTCTGGGTAGCCGCCGGGTAGCCATAGGGCATCGCATTCTGGCAGCTTAGTGCCATGGAGTGGTGAGAAGAAGTGCAGCGTCGCGCCCATCTCTTCTAATACATCAAGATTCGCGCGGTAGATAAATGCAAAGGCGTCGTCTTTGGCGATGGCGATACGCACACCGCTTAGGTACTGCGGGGCGGGCGTGGGGGCGTCAGCGCTTAACGTCACTTTTTTGGGTAGGCGGCCTAATCCGGCCTCTTCTAGCACCTTGGCGGCGGCATCTAGCTGGGCGTCCAGGCCGCTGAGTTCGCTGGCTTGAACCAAGCCTAAGTGGCGGTCGGGGATTTTCATGGCATCGTGGCGAGGAATCGCGCCCAGCAGCGCAATGCCTTCCGGCATGCTCTCATCCAGCAGTTTGCCGTGGCCGGGGCTGCCGATACGGTTGGCAATCACTTCGTGAATAGCGAGATCCGGGTGGTAGTTGGCAAGGCCTTGGGCCACCGCGCCGAAGGTTTGCGCCATGCCCCAGGCGTCAATGACCGGCAAAGCGGGGATGCCTGCCAAGATGGCTAAATCAGCGCTGGAGGGCGAACCATCAAACAGCCCCATGGAGCCTTCCACCAAAATCACGTCGGCCTCTTGGGCGGCTTTCGCCAAGCGCCAGCGGCATTCGTGCTCGCCGGTCATCCAGGGGTGAAGCTGATAGACCGGCTGGCCGGAGGCGATCTCTTGCACCATGGGGTCTAGGTAGTCGGGGCCGTGTTTGAACACCCGCACAGTGCGGCCCGCATTACGGTGCAGCCTTGCCAAAGCGGCCGTTACCATGGATTTTCCCTGGCCAGAACCGGGGGCGCTGATTAACGCCGCGTGCGCTTCACCTTGCAACATGACCTTTCCTCTTTTACACACGCTTGTCAACTACAAGCTTTTTGAATTTATCGAGACGTCAGGTGTTACTGAATAGGTACAAACACCGGCGCACCCTCAACCTGTACCGTGGCTAAGCGCTGCTGGTAGAGCCTTTCCAGTGCACTGGGCACCAGCATGGAGTCTCGCCGCCCCCAGCAAGCTTCACCGTTGGGATATAGCAGCAGAATGTGGTCACACCAGCGGGCGGCTAGATTTAAATCATGCAGGCACATCATTACCGCACTCCCCTGGGCGGCCTGCTCCGCCATTAGCGCCATCACCGCGCTTTGGTGATGTAAATCGAGATGGTTGGTGGGTTCGTCTGCCAGCCAAATCTTCGGCGCTTGGGTGAGTACCGTGGCCATCGCCACCCGCTGACGTTCGCCGCCGGAAAGTGTGCTCACCAAACGGTCGCGGAGGTGCGCTACATCTAACCTTTCCAGTGCCGCTTCAGCCTGCGCGTAGTCATCGGCCCCCTCCATCTGCCACAAAGAAAGGTAGGGGTGACGACCAATCAGCGCGGTTTCTAGCACCGTGGCAGGAAAGCCATCCAGGCGCTCTTGAAACACTAAGCCAAGCTCACGGGCGATATGGCGGCGGCGCAGTTGAGTAAGCGGTGATTGATTGAGCAGCACCTGCCCAGCCCGTGGGGCATTCAGCCCTGCCAGCGTGTGCAGCAGCGTGGTTTTACCTGCGCCGTTAGGGCCTAACACGCCCCAAACTTGACCCGGCTCAAGGGTAAGGTTCAGCGCCGTGCCACTTTCGCGATCGGGCACGTCGATGATGAGGTCGCGGGTAGAAAGGTCGCTCATCAGCGGCTCCGGTAGAGCAAAAACAAGAAAGTGGGCACGCCTAATAGCGCGGTAATCACGCCCACGGGCAGCTGTTCCGGTGCAATCATGGTGCGGGCGAGCGTATCCGCCAGCACCAGCAAAGTGCCCCCTGCCAGGGCGCAGGCCGGTAAAATTAAGCGCTGGTCGTTGCCTAGCAGCAGGCGCAGCAGATGCGGCACCACCAAGCCAACAAAGCCAATGCTACCTGCGGTGGTGACCGCTGCCGCCGTGAGTAGGCTGGCAACGATATAGATACCCCACTCCAGCGGGCGCACATCCACCCCCAGCGCGGCCGCCTGCTGTGGGCCGCGGGCCAGCACATTCAAGCTTCGCCCAAGCGGTACAAGCACAATGCAAATCGTTAATAAAAGCAGCAACGGTGGCCACGGGGTGCGGGCGTAGGAGAGATCGCCCATTAGCCAATACAGCATGCCCGGCAGCCGCTCGGCAGGGCTTAGCGCAAGCATCAGGGTAATCACCGCGCCCCAGCCTGCAGCCACCACCACCCCCGTCAGCAGCAGCCGTGAAGGCGTCCAGCCACCGCTGCCGTGGGCAAGGCCAAACACTAAAAACGTCGAAAACAGCGCACCGGCAAACGCCGAGCCGGAAATCAACACGCCGCCCACGCCTGCCAGCATGGCCGCCAACGCGCCAATGGATGCCCCGCCGGAAAGCCCTAACACGTAAGGGTCCGCAAGCGGGTTACGCAACAGCACCTGCATCAACGCCCCCGCCACTGCCAGAAGCCCCCCCACCGCAAAGGCGGAAAGCGCTCTGGGCAGGCGTAAATCAATCACCATGGTGCGCGCCAGTGCGTCGCCCTGCCCTTGAGCCACCGCCCAAAGTTGACCAATGGAAAGCTGCGCACTGCCCACCGCTAAGGCGAACAGCATAGCGGTCATGGCAATCAACACCAGTAGGCCAAGGGGTTGCCACAGGCGCGCGGCCACTATGAGGCCCTGCGCTTCTGGCGGGATTGTTCGAGTTTGTCACACAGAATCTGCACGCCTTCCAGCAAGCGCGGTGTGGGCCGCTGAATGAGGGAGGGCGGTACAAAATAGAGACTCTCTTCTGCAACGGCCGTGAGGTTCGAGTACTGCTCCCAGTGGGTCAGCCAGTGGTGGTTCTCTTCGCCCATGCCCCCGGCAATGATGGCTTCCGGGTTGGCGGCCAGCACGGCCTCGTCGTCCAGCCGTGGCACTAATCGCCGCTGATCGCCAAACACATTCTCGCCGCCGCACAGCTGAACTACCTGGCCAATGAGATGCTCGTCATTAACGCTCATCAATGGTTCATCCCACACTTGGTAGAATGTACGTACTGGCTCGCGTTCAGCGTAGCGTGTGGTTAATTCGGCCATCCCTGCTCTGAACTCATCGGCAACGACCTGCCCGGCGGCTTCGGTGCCCGCTAGGTGCGCTAGGCGCTCAATGGTATCGGCAACGTTTTCCACCGTGCGGGGCTCGATATAAAACACCGGCATACCCAAGGCCTCTAACGTTTCTAACTGCTCGGCGGGGTTACCGGTTACCCAGCCGATGACTAAATCGGGTGCAAGCCCCACTAGGGCTTCTAAATCAATCCGCGTATGGCTCCCCACCGACGCAACCTCTTTAGCTTCTGGGGGGTAGTCGCTGTAGCTCACCACGGCTACAACGTGATCACCTGCGCCTGCGGCGTAGGTGAGTTCCGTTGCCCCTGGGGAAAGCGTGGCAATACGCCGCGCAGCGTTGTGCAGGCATACTTCGCGGTCACGATCATCCACCACGCAGCGTGAATGGTCGTGGCCCTGGGCGGGTATGGTTATGAGCAAAAACGCGAGGCCCAAGGCCCCGCGCATCAACCTACGTTGGCTACTGGCCAAAGTGAACACTTAAGAACCCTGCTCGGCCTGCGTTGATGTAGTCAGCGCCATCAAACGAGCGCGTTGTCACATAGTCTTGATCAAGCGCGTTTTCCAGCGTGACACGGGCGCTCCACAGCGGAGCAAATTGCCACCCTGCGCGAAGATTCACCAGACCATAGCCACTCAAACGGTCTTGGTTTTGCGCATCACGGTACCGGTGATTTTGAGCTACCCAAGAGCCGCCTACCGACCACTCGCCTAGTTCACGATCCGCGTCTAAGCGAATGCTTTGAGAGGCACGGTTCTGCAAACGCTTACCAGTCAGCCGGTTTTCAGGGTCGGTGTAAGTCAGCGCAGCTGCCAGTGTCCAATCGCTGACTTCCACACCAGCGGCCAGCTCTGCTCCACGAATGCGGGTTTCAGGCACGTTAAACTGAAGCCCCTGGCCGGTTATCAAATTATCGATGTCTGTTTGGTAAAGCGCCGCATCCCAAAACCAACTGTCGAACTGGCCACGCACGCCAACTTCAACGGTTTCGGAGGTTTCTGGCTCTAAGTCGGGATTGCCAAACCCAGGCCAATAGAGTTGGTTGAACGTTGGCGCTCTGAAGGCGGTGCCGTAGCTGGCATGCAGCGTGTGCTGGGCATCCAGGTCATAACCCAGCGCCAAGCTGCCGGTCACTTCGTCACCGTAAGCCTCGTTGTCGTCGAAGCGCAGGCTGGCCTGGACAGCAACAGGGGAGAAATCGAGCAGCGCTTGGCTGAAAACAGCCTTGTTATCGCGATCCTCTATGTCATAAGGACCATCCCAAGGCTTGCTCCCTGTGGTACTACCGGCCACACTATCGTTCATATACTCCGCGCCGATTATCAGCTCATGGGCACCCGCGCTAAACGTATTCTCCCAGCGGGCCGTGCGCGTCTGCGTGTCGAGAATAGAGTCATAGGCATAGTTGTCACTCTCATCGCGTGCTTCGCTAAGTGTCAAACGGCTACGCCAATTGTCGGTAATCGGCAACTCACTATAAATACCGGCTACCTGCTGCACATAGTCCGTCGTGGCCAACGAGCCACTTTCGTCATACTCGGTGGTACCACGTGCGCGCAGCGCCAACACGCCAGCTTCAGCTCCGTTATCGAAGGTGTGAGAGACTCGCGCCAGCGCTGAAGTATTGTCGTAGCCTTTGTCGTCACCATCACGGCGCACGGGCTGCCCGTCGGTCGTAAGATGGCTGCCGGAGAAACTGTAACGAGTGCCGCCCTCTCTCCCGCTAATGCCCGCACTTAGCCGCTGGGTATTGAACGAGCCACCGCCTAAGGAGATGCGCGGCTGCGGGCCCTCTTCACGGCCTTCAGGGGTAAAGAGCTGAATCACACCGCCCATGGCATCGGCACCGTAAAGGCTGCCACGGGGGCCACGTACAATTTCAGCGCGGTCGAACATGCGTGGCTCTAAGTATTGCCAAGCGGCACCGCCAGTGGTGGCTGAACGCAGGCGAATGCCGTCAATCAGAAGTACATTTTGCGCGCTGCCAGTGCCGCGGATAAACACGCTGCTGTTTTTACCGAAGCTTCCGTCACTGGAGACATCAACTCCAGGCTGGCCACGAAATAGGTCAGTGATGCTAACAGGGTCTTGGCGGCGCAACGTGGCTTCATCCAGCACGGTGACCGATGAAAGACTCTCATTAGCCGTGCGCGGGGCTAGTGCAGCGGTAACCACGACAGGATTAAGCGAATGGGAGGAAGTTGAAGCTGCCTGCGGCTGGGTTGGCGACTGTGCTTGAACAGCCATAGGTAGCGCAGCCAGCGTAAATGCTGCCAGCGATTGGGCGTGAAGACGGTTTAACATATTGAATCCCTTGCTCACTGTGCTCACCCGCACAGCGTGTTTTTTTGACCGAGCAGGGGGAAACCAAGGGAATATGGGCAGTTTGAAAACCGCCGGCATCACCCTGAGCCGCCCTCCGCGTCTCGGTTTGAAGTGGTTCATTTAGAACCATCACTCTTAGGCCGGTCTCCGGGCTGACAAGCGAAAGGGGCAACTTTACATAAGCGCCGTGTCTTTCCGAACGACCACCTTCCCATGCATTAGCACAGTGGCGTCTTATAGCCGTTCTTATCTCGATCACCGTTGCGGGGGCAGCGTTGGATTTACACAACTCATTGACAGAGCTATGTACACCAACTTCCCGTTTAACTGATGGTGGCAGCCACCATCAGCACCTGAGAGTGCGCGTAAGCTAGCAACTTGCTGGGGGTTGGTCAATTTTACTGCCTAGCCCTTAAGCAGCTGAACTAGGCCGTGCCTCACATACCACACCTGCTCGGCTTGGGCGGCTGCATCTTGATTAAACCAGCCGTTTACATCGCGCAGGCGACGCTGTTCGGGCTGCATAGGCACAATACCTCGCCCCACTTCCGTGGTAATGACAATCAGCGACGCGCCTAGCTCGTGGGCACGCTGGCCTAGCGTGGCTAACTCGCGCTGCCACTGCGAGCGTAAGACATCGTGTTCAGTGGCGTCGAGAACGGAGGCTAGCCACTCAAGCACGCCAGTGATAACCAGCGGCTGTTCAGCTTCCAGCGCTTGATGGCAATCGCTCAAGGGGTGAGCATCATTAAGCCGCCACCAACGCGCTGCAGGAAAACGAGCAGTTACCGTGTCTCGCTTTCCTGCGCAGGCACCGCCGATGAAGAGCTGCATTGCCATTCCCCTGTTCCCAGTGCGTTTTGCTGATAAATAAGCTGCCAGCGTCGGCCTTGGGCTTGATGCACAATGCCATCCCAAAAACCAATCGTTTCAAAACGCCGGCGCAGCTCGCGAATCACACCGCCATGGGTGACGGCGAGAATCTTTTGGTGATTTCCCGCGTGTGCATTGGCGGCAAGGTCGTCGAGCCAGGCATCCAGGCGCGCTCGCAGCTGGCCGGAGGACTCACCGCCAGGAATTTGCAGCTCACCTACGCTATCAATCCAGGCGCGGTAGTGCGGAAGCGCTTTTAATTCGTCGTACACTTTGCCTTCGTAGTCACCAAAATCCAGCTCGCGCAGGCGCGGCTCCAAACTTACCGCCGTGCCCGGCGTTGCCGCCCGAGACCACGAAAGGGTTTGTTGGCAACGCTGTAAATCGCTTGAGTAGATAGCGTCAAAGCGCTCATCGGCAAGCGTATCGCGTAGTGCCAGCAGCCCTGCTTCAGCGTCAGGAAACAGCAGCGGAATATCTTGCTGGCCTTGATAGCGGCGCTCTAAATTCCAGGCGGTGATACCGTGGCGAACTGCCACCAGCTCCACACTAAGATCAATAGCCAAAGCTCTCCTCCTTCAATGGTGGCGCCAACCATATCGCCGTTAATCCCGTTAAACAGTCGCAGCATAAGCCAGCGCATTAGTACCACAAAAGCGATGGCCATTAGCCACATCAACACGACGGCAGGTGCCAACAGCGCAAGCAACGCCAGTGGCAATAGCGCAAACGCGACGTCTTGACCGCGAAGCGACTGCTGCCAGCTCCACGCCAAGCCTTTTTGCTGAGCACAGGGTGTTAGCACCAGTAACGCAACGCCTGCCCAACGCCCTAGCCCGGGCACTATCAAGAGCCACCACAAAGGCGCCTGATAGGCCACCAACGCCCACAGCAGCACCCCCTTCCAAGCGAGCAGAAATACCAGCGCCAGTATTCCAAAGCTGCCGATTTGAGGGTCTTTCATGATCTCCCAGCGACGCGCCAACGGCTGATTACTGCCTAGGGTATCGGCGATATCCATCACACCGTCTAAATGCAGCCCCCCCGAAAGCGCCACCCACACACTTAATATGGCTAGCGCAGTGATAGGTGCAGGCACGTTTTGCATAGCGAACGCTATTAGCGCCAGCACACTGCCTATCAGTAGCCCTACTAGCGGGTAGGCGCGCACGGCCCAGCGTCGGGTGTCGGGTGTCCAGGGAACGGCTATTGGAATCGGAATGCGGGTGAGAAATTGCAGCGCCAGCAAGAGACCTAATAAAGCATTTTTCACCGTGGCAGCTCCTTGTTTTGCTTCCACTCCAGTGCGCAGCCCGCGACGACTTCGAGTACGGAATCCGCCTCTGCCGCTACCCAGCAGTGAGCCCTCTGGAGAAAAGCCAGATAGCGCCAGGTTTCAGCATCGGTGGGCGGCAGCGCTTCGTTGATATCGTTAGAAACAATCACTAAATGCACGCGGCGTGCTCGGGCATCAGCAAGTGTCTCTGCCAGCAGCGCTAAACCCTCCTCTTCGCTTAGCCCGCTGGCATACAAGACCTGGCTGGCCCATAGCGTTAAGCAGTCCAGCAGTACGGCGCCTCCGCTTGGCACGTTGGCAATTGCTTGATCAACCCGTAGCGGCGCCTCTAGGGTTTTCCATTCCACACCCTGCCACTGCGCTTGCCTGGATTGACGGTGACGGGCCACTCGCTCGGCCATCTCGTCGTCGTACACATCGGCGGTGGCTAGGTAGTAACAGGGCGAGTTACTCGCAGCGCTTACTACCTGCTGCTCAGCAATCTCACTTTTGCCGGAGCGCGCCCCGCCGCTAACGAACACAATCATTGAGCACCTTTCTCAACACGCTGATCAACCGCTGATTTGCAGGGGCATCGCGCAGCGCTATTCGCAGCCATTCACCGCTGAGCCCTGAAAAATTGTGGGTGTGGCGCACCAGTACCCCGTGGCGCAGCAAACCTTCAAACAGCGCATCGCTGGTAATCTCCGACCGGCGCTGCTCAATGCCGGGGCGAATAAGAAAGAAACAAGCGTGGCTGGGCACTACGTCCAAACCTAGCTGTGTCAGCGCCTGCTCCATGGCCGGGCGCTCGCTGGTTAGCCACTGCGAGGTGGCGTTGGCGAACGCTTTGTCCGCCAGCAGCGGCGCCACCAATTCAGCCGCAAGGTGGTTAACGCTCCAGGGCGGCTGGTGAATCGCTGCCGTTTGAATCGTCGCCTCACTTCCCAACAAGTAGCCCAGCCGCAGGCCCGGCAAGGTATAAAACTTAGTCATGGAGTGCAGCAGCATCACATGCGGATAGCGCGCCAGCAAGGGTGCCAGGGAAGCCTGTTGTGTGCTGTCGCCTGCCATATCGACAAACGCCTCATCGACCACTACATGACACCCCATTGGCACCGTGCGCTCCAGTAAGGCTTCCATTGCCGAACTCTCAATAAGCGTGGCGGTAGGGTTGTTCGGGCGGCATAAAAACAGCACTTCGATGCCGTCCAGCCCTGCCATTAGCGCGTCTACCTCAAGCGTAAAGTGCGGCGGGCGCAGCGCGATTTCGCTGACGGTAAGCCGGTGGGCGCGGCAGGCGCGGGCATATTCGCCAAAGCTTGGAGTAACAATCGCCGCATGTTTGCCCGCATGCAGCGCGGCGGCCAGAAAAATAGCCTCTGCACCTCCGTTGGTTAGCAATACCTGGTCAGGCTGAAGCTGATGATGGGCGGCGATAGCCTGCCGGGCAGTGGCGTAGTCCGGCGCGGGGTAGCGCTCAAGGCCGTCCAGCTGCTTTGTTAGCCAGCCTCGCACCCAAGCGGGTGGGCCTAGTGGATTGAGGTTGGCGCTAAAGTCTTCCACCGGGTGGTCTGCGGGCAAACCAAAATGCGCTAGCAATGTTTCAGCCTGACCGCCATGCGCGGGCCATGGCGAGCTGATAGATGAAGAGTTGGCCCATGCAAGACCAGGCGCACTCATAACAGCCCTCGAAGAGTAAGCACCAGCACAGTGACGCCAACCGCTAGCAGCATAAACAGCAGCCATGCGCCGTGCATTAAACGTACGGTGGCAGTGATATGCGCTAAGCGCAGCGGCTCAAGGGGTTCACCTAGCGTGGCGCGGTGGGACGCCACGCCCTGGTAGAAATTGGTGCCACCTAACCGCACGCCGAGCAAACGGGCCACCATGGCTTCTGGCCAACCGGCATTGGGGCTTGGGTGGCGCGGCGCATCGCGGCGGGTGCCCTGCATCGCACCCTTCCAGCGTAGGGGTAAAACACCCGAAATACTCAATAGCAGGCCAGCGACCCATAGGCACAACGCGGTTAAGCGCGCGGGAATCCAGTTAGCCACATCGTCCAGCTTGGCAGAGGCAAAGCCAAAATCGCCATAGCGTTGGTTTTTGTAGCCGACCATTGAATCCAGGGTATTCACCGCCTTGTACGCCAGCGCCAGCGGTGCCCCACCGATAAGCGCAAAAAACAGCGGCGCGGTGATGCCATCGACGGTATTTTCCGCCACGGTTTCCACTGTTCCCCGGGTGATTTCCGCTTCATCTAAGCTTTGGGTATCGCGCCCTACAATCATTCCCAGTGCTTGGCCTGCAGCGGGCAAGTCGCCTTTGCTAAGCGGCTCTACCACTGCGCGGGCCGCATCTCCCAGGCCTTTAATCGCCAGCGTCGTGGAAAGCAGCCAAAGTTCGGCAAGCAACGCCAACCCAGGGTGCAGCCTGGCTAACAATACGAGAAGTAACCAGCTAGAAAACCATACACCGCCGACCATCGAAACGGTTAAGAAGGCGCCGCTTAACCTGCGCTGCTGCGCCGTGCCTCGGTTCCAAAGCCGCTCATACCAGCTGATCGCCCGCCCCATCAGCACCACCGGGTGCGGCAACGTGCGCGGGTCGCCAACGATCAAGTCAATAACAATCGCAATGGCAACCAGCCCAACGGTTGAGAGTAATAACAGCGTTAGCACGCTGACGCCCTCTTTTGTGAAAGTGACAGCGACCCCAACGTTGCTTGGTAAACCGCCTGGCCCAGCGCTCGCCCAAGCGGGGTGCCAGATCCGGCATAAGGAGTGGCGTCGCCACGCTGGGTTGCCGCAATGGAGATGCAATCGGTAGAAGTGCCGGTAGCGGGCGTACCGCTGTAAGGATCTGTTACCCCGACCTGCCGGAGCGCCTGCACTTTTGCTTCCGTTACCGACAAACAAGCGTTGACTAACGCGCCATCGGTTAACTGAGCATCTAAGAACGCAAATGTATTGATGGTGCCAACCTTTGGCGCGGCGCGTAGCGCCAAGCGGGGGTCGTCTTGGCTTGGAACGCTAATATCAACGGCATTGCCCACCCCCGCCGTCACCAGCGCCATCACGCCATGGGGTAAGTTACCCAGCGGCAAACTAACTATACAGGCACTGTTTAGCTGAACGGCAGTCATCATGGCTACCGATGTTAGCGGTAAGCCTTGGGCCAATAACCACTGCGCTAAATCTTCGTTTGGCGAGTGGCCATCGTAGTGCTTATCAACGTGGAAATTCGCAAAATGACGCACCCTGCCAAAGCCCTCTCCCACTAACGCACTGCTAAGCACACGCAGCGGCATCGCAGAGGTGATCGCTAGGCAGTGCTCGCTGCGGGCAAGCAATAAAGGCTGGCCAAACGGCAGCGTTTCCAAACGGCTCACTGCGCCGCTTTGTTGCTAACGCCCGCATCGGCAAAAGAGGCCATTTCGCTGAGCATGGCGGCTGCCGCCTGCAGTAGCGGAAAAGCCAGCGCCGCGCCGCTCCCTTCACCAAGGCGCATGCCTAGTGAGAGCAGTGGTTTAGCGTCAAGTGCTTCTAGCGCTGTGGCGTGGCCTGGCTCGTGTGAACGGTGACCAAAGATCAGGTAATCGCGCACTAATGGGCAGAGGCGGCAAGCCGTGAGTGCTGCCACCGTGGCAATAAAGCCATCCACAATCGCGGGGGTGCGATGCGCTGCTGAGGCGAGGTAAGCGCCTGTCATTGCGGCAATCTCAAGGCCGCCCAATTTGGCGAGTACGTCTAGAGGGTCGTCGGCGTTGGCTTGGCGGGCGCTTAGCGCGCGCTCAATCACCGCGACTTTATGCGCTAACTGAGCGCTATTAATGCCGCTGCCGGCCCCGACCACGTGGGCAACGGGTGCGCCGGTCAAGGCCGATAGCATGGCACTACTGGCAGTGGTATTGGCAATCCCCATTTCGCCCACAATCATGCAGCGTGCCCCTGCCTTTTTTGCGCGCTCAACGGCCGCTATGCCATGCTCAATCGCCGCTAAGGCCTGATCGGCGTGCATGGCATCTTCCACCACCATGTTAGCCGTGCCCGCCCGCACTTTCGCCTGGGTAATGCCAGACAGCGTTAACGTAGATGCGACGCCCACATCGACGATTTCCACATCAGCGCCAATTTGTCGCGCAAATACATTAATGGCAGCGCCCCCCTGGGTAAAGTTGGCCACCATTTGCGCGGTGACTTCCTGGGGAAAGGCTGAAACACCCTCGCTGGCCACCCCGTGGTCGGCGGCAAACACCACAATGCGCGGCGGCGTCACGCTGGGTTTAGCCATGCCGGTGATGGCGCTCAATTGAATCGCCAAGGCTTCTAGCTCACCTAAGCTGCCAGGAGGCTTGGTCAGCGTATCTAGGTATGCGCGCGTGTGTTCAGCAGCATCACGGTTAATGGGTTCTATTTGCTTAACGATGGGGTGCATAGCGGCTCCAGAACAACAAAACGGCCCCAGTTACCAAAGAGTAAAAGATCAGCCGTTTAAGGACGCCGAATAGTAACAAAACTGAACCATTTTGGTGGTTTGATTGTTGAGCCTTACTGGTCGGCCTGCCATCCACCCCCTAGCGTTTTAAATAGTGTGGCTGCCGCGGCTAACTGCTCACGCCTTACATCGGCTTGTTCCAGGCGCGCGGAAAGCAAGTTACGCTCGGCATCTAAGCGTTCAAGCTGACTCACCTGGCCCTGCTCATACATCAATACGGCAAGGTCACGGGCGCGCTGTACTGCGCCCATCTGTTCTTCCACCGCTGTGGCCCGTTGGGAGGTAAACTCATAGCTGTATAGAGCGTCACGCACTTCATTAAAGGCCGTCAATACGGTTAGGCGATACTGCCCTTCAGCCTGTTCAACCCGAGCTTCAGCGCCTTCAACACCCGCACGGGTGCGGCCAAAATCAAACAGCGGGCCCATAACAGAAGCACCGCCCCCCCAAGTTCGCGCTGCATCGCTAAATAGATCACCACCACTTGCCGCACTTGTGCCAATAAAAGAGGTTAAGTTAAGCGATGGCAGGCGGTTTGCTTCAGCGACACCTACCTGGGCCGTTGCTGCGATGAGCGACGCTTCAGCCGAGCGAATATCGGGCCGACGCTGAAGTAGCTCAGAGGGCATCACTTGGGGAATTCTTTCCGGATGGGCGATTTCCGCAAGCTGGGTATCACCAGTATCCAGCGCGCTGATTAGTTCTTGGGGCGACATGCCCACTAAAACGCCTAACGCCCCGCGCAACGCCTCCACTTGCCTGGCTAATGCGGGCCGCTCTACGCGCAGTCCCTGTAGCTCGGCTTCTGCTCGCCGAACGTCCAGCTCGCTAATATCGCCATGCTCAAAACGCAGGCGCTGTAAACGATAGGTCTCTTCATAAGAGGCGATGGTTTCATCGAGTAGCTGGCGCTGCGCCTCAGCGCTCTTTAGATTGAAATACGTCGTCACCACATCGCCAATGACACCTATTTCTGCCGCATCTCGGGCAAACTGGCTTTGTTGAAGGGCTGCGGTGGCCGCCTCTCGCTCGTTAGCTAAACGCCCCCACAAATCAATCTCGTACTCTAGGCTAGCGGCTAGCGAGTATTGATTGTTAGTGGAGGTAATTAAATCTTGAATAGGTTCAAAATCAATGGGGAATGCTGCCCCAGGCGTGCGCTCTCGTGTAGCTTCCGCTTGAAAGCCTACGGTCGGAAACTGATCCGCATCTGCAAACCCTAACTGGGCGCGGGCTTCTTGAATGCGCGCCAATTGGATGGTGAGCTCTAGATTATCGTGTGTGGCCCGCGACACTAACTGGTTCAGCGCCGGGTCGTTAAACTGGCGCCACCAGTTGCGCCAATCATCCCGCTCCGTTTGGCTTAAGGTGATGTGCTCAGGCCAGGTATCGGGTAGCGCGATCTCCGGTGCCTGATACTCAGGCCCGAGCGCGCAGCCGCTTAGAATCAGCGCTAACGCCACCCCTAACCAACTGCGCTTTTGGCTACCCTTGCTGGGTGTCGCTTTTGAGATACGTTTTTGCATACTCCGCTGCACGCTCGCCATCCTTAGTGTTAATCATCGTTTTTTTGCATTGGGCTAGTTTAAACTGTGCCGTTTTCAGCGGTCACGTACAGCAAAAAACCAAACGTCTGTTCGAATGTGTTAAGAGTACCTATTATAGTGGGTAGTTTAAACAAGCCGTGGGCTGAAGACCCAGATATCATTAACCCACATTACGACATACCAATGATTAATCGCCTGCAGGGAGGCATTGAATGAGGCCCAACGTATTATGGATAGTATTAATAGCAGCGGTACTGCTTGTCGGCTGCTCCAACGATGAAGCGCCTCCAGAGCCTCCCGTGCAAGTCATTAAGCTGCTTGAAACCGATCAACAGGACTTTTTCCCTAGTCGGCGTTTTATTGGGCGCGTAGAAGCCAAAAGCACCGTTAACCTCGCCTTCCGTGTCGGCGGTCGGATAGAAACCTTTCCTGCCGTCCAAGGAACGACAATTCCCCGCGGTGAACTCATTGCTCAGCTAGACCCTACCGACTACGCATTGCAAGTACGCAGCGCTGAGGCAGAAGTGGAACAAGCGCGTAAGCACCTTAATCGACAGCGCAACCTGTATTCGCACAATGCGGTGTCTGAAACAGTGCTGGACGCAGCACGTGCCGATGCGGAGTTAGCCGAAACGCAGCTGGAAAATGCTAAGCAACAGCTGGCCTACACCACGCTAAATGCGCCTTTTGATGCGCTAGTTACTCGACGCCTGGTAGAAAACCACACGACCGTGCCACCCAACGCAGAGGTGGTACGTATTCAGGACATTTCCGAGCTACGTGTCCGTATCAATGTGCCTGAAGCGCTAATGCAGCACTTGGAGTCAGGTAGCGCCTTCAATATCGAAGCAGAAATTGCCACCTTGCCAGGCGAGCGGATTCCGCTGGTTTATCGTGAACACGTCACTGAACCTGATGTGGTCGCACAAACTTATCAAGTTGAGTTTGCCCCTGCTGACGGCGTTTCACCTATCGCTCTTCCGGGCACCACCGCCACTGTTATTATTGAGTTAGAGGAGGCGCTAACGACCTCCGTGGTCGCAGTACCGAGCAGCGCGCTGGACCACACCGAAGAGGGCGTCTTTAGAGTCTGGGTATATGATCCAGAGACAGGTACAGTTTCCCCCCAGCAAGTCGTCGTGGGTGAAGTTACCAATGACCTTGTGATTATTGTTGCAGGCCTTGCGCCGGGCGTGCCAATAGCAGCCACTGGTGTGCAGTTACTGCGCGACGGCATGCGTGTAAAACCGCTCGAAGCTGCGCTTTAGGAGGCCTTATGAATATCGCTAAGCTGTCCATTGAACGGCCTTTAAACACGTGGCTTATCGTCTTAATTTGCTTTTTTGGTGGCCTGTGGGGCTATAACACCGTCGGCAAACTCGAAGACCCCTCCTTTACCATCCCTAACGCTATTATTAATACGCCCTATCCTGGCGCTACCGCCGCCGAAGTGGAAGATGAGGTTACCGAGCGCCTTGAACGAGCTATCCAGGAAATGGAGCAGATTGACATTATCGAGTCGAAGTCACTGCCTGGACGCTCGGAAATCAAAGTAGAAGTGCACTCTAGCTACCATAGCAATCAGCTACCGCAAATTTGGGATGAGCTGCGTAATAAGATCAACGACGCCCAAGCTGACCTCCCAAGCGGTGTGCTCGGCTCACAAATAAATGACGATTTTGGTGAGGTTTACGGGCTATTTTATGCGGTAACTGCTGATGGTTTTACTACCCGCGAAATTCGCGATATATCAACCTTTTTACAGCGAGAACTGCTAGCTGTACCCGGCGTTGCTAGAGTCACCACCGCTGGCGAGCGTGAAGAAACGATTTACATCGATATATCAAATGAACGCCTCAACACCCTTGGCATTCCAATTGAACAGGTGATCAATACGATTCAAACGGAAAACTCCGTAGAACATGCAGGAAGCCTACGCATTGGCGACCGCCAAGTGCGCTTGGTGGCGCGCAGTGATATTGATAGCACCGCGTTAATGGAAGCCATACGCATAGGCCGCCCTGGTACAACAGAGCAAATCTCGTTAGTCGATATTGCCGACATTTATCGCCAACCAAGCGAACTGCCCAGGCACCTCATTCGCTACAACGGCCAAAGCGCGTTCACTATCGGCATTGCAGGTCTGGCCAACGCAAACATTATTGAAGTAGGTGAAGCCGTTGAAGCTCGCATGGAGGAGCTTAAGAGCAGAATCCCGCTTGGTGTAGAGCTTCACCCCCTTTACGAGCAGCATCATGTGGTTAACGATGCCATTAACGACTTCTTGCTCAACCTGTTGATGTCGGTGGCCATTGTCATTGGCGTGCTGTGTCTCGTCATGGGATGGCGGGTTGGCGTGGTGGTCGGCAGCACCCTGCTGCTTACCGTGCTAGGTACGCTGCTGTTTATGGGCCTGTTGGGCATCGATATGGAGCGGGTGTCACTCGGCGCGTTAATTATTGCCATGGGGATGCTGGTCGATAACTCCATCGTGGTTGCCGAGGGCATGGTCAGCAACATCAAGCGAGGCGAGCGCGCCAAAGAAGCCGCCAGCAAAGCCGCTAACCGTACTCAGCTACCGCTTTTAGGGGCAACGGTGATTGGCATTATGGCGTTTGCTGGCATAGGGCTATCAGACGACGTGACCGGTGAATTTCTTTTCTCACTGTTCATCGTTATTCTAGTTTCTCTGTTATTAAGCTGGCTACTTGCCATTACGGTTACGCCGCTATTTGGCTATTACCTACTGCGCAAAGAAGAAACAAACTCTGACAACGAAGCGAGCCAACAAGAGGACAGCAGTGACGAGGACCCTAGCAAAAGAGAGCTCTATGGCGGCTTGCTTTATCGGGCATACCGAAGGTTGCTCATACTTGCGCTGCGTTTACGCATTATCACGGTCTCTATATTGGTAGTGGTAACGGCTGTTTGTATATGGGCCTTTACGCATCTACCCCAGTCGTTCTTTCCACAGTCAACAACGCCGCTATTTTTAGTCAATGTTGAACTTCCTCAAGGCAGTGATATTCGTGCAACCGCCAATCATGCAGAAGAAATCGAAGCCTATATATTAGAGCAGGAAGGCGTCTCTTCAGTGGCTAGCTTTATTGGTCAGGGCGCAACCCGCTTCATGCTTACGTATGCCCCAGAACTGCCAAATTCCGCTTATATACAGTTGATGGTGCGTACCGAAGACATAGACGTTATACCGGATCTTGATCGCCAGTTTTACCGTGAACTCAACGAAGCGTTTCCTGATGCCCAGGTACGCACGCAGCGCTTACAGTTTGGCCCGGGCGATGGCGCGGATATCGAGGCTCGCTTTCAAGGGCCTTCGCCAAAAATATTGCGCGAGTTAGCAGCAGAGGCCGAACGTCGTATAGCTGCTAGCCCCTACCTAATCGACCCCAGGCATAATTGGCGCCAACAAGAAATGGTGGTAGTACCACACATTAACGAAGAGCGTGCTCGCATTGCGGGCGTATCTCGGGAAGATATTGCACAAGCGCTACAATTTGCCTCATCAGGTGCGCGTGCTGGCACTTACCGTGAAGGCGAACACTTACTGCCTATCGTTGTTCGGCCACCCTTACCCGAACGCGACGACGTAGCGCTACTTCAAGACCGTAATGTGTGGAGCGCCGCTCAACAGCGTTTTATCCCGCTTAGCCAAGTGGTGACCTCCTTTGAGTTACAAAGCGAAGAGGCACTGATACAGCGGCGCAACCGGATCCGCACTTTAACCGTTGGCGCAGACCCAGCAGAAGGCTACACGGCAGCGCAAGCCTTCGATGCCATTCGAGGGGAAATCGAGTCAATTGCCCTGCCACCCGGCTATCGGTTGGAGTGGGGTGGAGAGCATGAAGATTCTGGCGAAGCCCAGGAAGGGTTAGCGCGGCAGCTACCGATAAGTCTGCTAGTAATGCTACTCATCTCAATTCTGCTGTTTGGCAAACTAAAACAACCGCTTATTGTCTGGCTAGTAGTACCAATGTCAGTATGTGGCGTGGTGATCGGCCTGCTGGTCTCGGGCTTACCATTCTCTTTCACAGCGCTTTTGGGCATGCTGAGCCTATCTGGCATGCTAATGAAAAACGCCATTGTGTTAGTGGACGAAATAGATGGGCAGATCAATGAAGGCAAAGCGCGCTTCACTGCGCTGATAGATGCCAGTATCAGCCGTTTACGCCCCGTGTTCCTTGCCGCAGGCACCACTATTTTAGGTATGCTGCCACTGCTTGTAGATGCATTTTTCAACAATATGGCCGTCACTATTATGGGGGGCTTGGCGTTCGCCTCGTTACTTACCCTAGTGGCGGTTCCTACTCTTTATGCCATGCTGTTCAGCATAAAAAGCGACGAAGTAGAGAGCTAAACCACTAAGATGGCCCGCCTAAGCGACGTAAGTGGCTAGGCTGGCCTTTTGCTACCCCTGCCAACAATATGGTAATAAAACTACAATAATGGCTTTTTTTACCTTAAAATATCTCTTAAAGGCTGTTAAATATGTAAGATAACTACAAATCCAGTTTGTCGCCCCCACAGCGCAGAGGTCAATATGCCTGGTTCAACTCCACTTAGCTCAGCACCCGCCACCTTAAATGAGACCGTTGCCGAGGTTACCCAACGCATTCGTGAGCGCTCTGCCGAGCGGCGTGCCCTCTACGAGCGCCGCATGGCCGACCAGCACAAGCGCGGTGTTCACCGCTCTGAGCTCTCCTGCGGCAATCTGGCCCATGGTTTTGCTGCCTGTAGCGCCCAGGAGAAAGACTCCCTGAAGCTGATGAACAGCGCCAACCTGGGGATTATTTCTTCATACAACGACATGTTGTCGGCCCACCAGCCGTTTGAAACCTTCCCGGAAACCATCAAAGCGGCCGCCCGAGCCATGGGTTCTACTGCCCAGTTTGCCGGTGGCGTGCCCGCTATGTGCGACGGCGTAACTCAAGGCCAACCGGGCATGGAACTCTCGCTGTTTTCTCGGGACTTGATCGCCATGGCCGCGGCCGTGGGGCTTTCTCACAATATGTTCGATGCCGCCATTTATCTCGGCGTGTGCGATAAAATTGTGCCTGGCCTATTTATCAGCGCCGCCCGCTTTGGCCATCTGCCCGCCATGTTCGTACCCGCAGGCCCCATGCCCAGCGGCTTGCCCAACAAAGAGAAAGCGCGCATTCGCCAGCTCTACGCCGAAGGCAAAGTAGGCCGCGAGGAGCTGCTGCAGGCGGAGTCCGACTCCTACCACAGCCCTGGCACCTGCACCTTCTACGGCACCGCTAACTCCAACCAGCTAATGATGGAAGTGATGGGCCTGCACCTGCCGGGCACCTCGTTTGTGAACCCCGGCACGGAAATGCGCGAAGCGCTGACCCGCTACGCCACCGAGCAAACCATCCGCAACACCGAACTCGGCGGCGAGTATCGCCCGTTCTACAAGCAGATCGACGAGCGCGCCATTGTGAACGCCGTGGTTGGCCTGCTGGCATCTGGCGGCTCTACCAACCACACCCTTCACCTGATTGCCATGGCGGCAGCGGCGGGTATTACGCTCAACTGGGACGACTTCACAGACCTTTCAGCGGTAACGCCCAGCATCATGAAGGTCTACCCTAACGGTCAGGCGGATATTAACCACTTCCAGGCAGCGGGCGGCATGAGCTACCTGTTCCGCGAGCTACTGGGCGCGGGCCTGCTCCATGGCGACATCCCCACCGTGTTTGGCACCGACCTCACCGCCTACACCCAAGAGCCCTTCCTGGAAGATGGCAAAGTGGTATGGCGTGAAGGCCCGGAAAACAGCCTGGACGAAGAAGTGCTGCGCCCGGTCGCTGCGCCCTTCGCTGCCACGGGCGGCCTCACCGTGATGAAAGGCAACCTGGGCCGTGGCGTGATCAAGGTTTCGGCGGTAGCCGAAGAGCACCGCGTGGTAGAAGCGCCGGTGAAGATCTTTGAAGACCAGAACGAAATGAAAGCGGCGTTTGAGTCGGGCGACCTGGACCGCGACGTGATTGTAGTGGTTCGCTTCCAAGGCCCCAAAGCCAACGGCATGCCCGAGTTGCACAAGCTGACGCCGTTCCTGGGCGTACTTCAGGACCGTGGCTTCAAGGTCGCACTTGTTACCGATGGCCGTATGTCTGGTGCGTCGGGTAAAGTGCCCGCCTCTATCCACATGAGCCCGGAAGCGCTGGACGGCGGCCCGCTGGCCAAACTGCGCGATGGTGACGTGGTTCGCCTGGATGCCAACACCGGCACCCTGGAAGCCAAAGTGGATGCGGCGACCTGGGCCGACAGAGAGCGCGTGGTGGCGAACCTAGACCACTACCACGTTGGCCTGGGCCGTGAGCTGTTCTCGGGCTTCCGCCACCTGGCGATGCGCGGTGAAGAGGGTGCAGGCTCGTTGGGCGGCTTCGAAGCCGACGACCTCGCCCGCCAAGAAGGCCAGATTTTGCAAGAGGACGCCTGATGCGACCGGCACTGATCGGCGATATCGGCGGCACGAATGCTCGCCTGGCGTTGGTCACGCCGGGCGGAGTCACGCCCCACGATATTCTGAATCTGCCCTGCGCCGACTACCCCGGCGTCATTGAAGCGATTCAGGACTACCTTGCCCGTGTAGGCGCAACGGGCGATAACGCCCCGCAAGAAGCCTGCTTGGCATTTGCCTGCCCGGTTCACGCCGAGCGGGTAAAGATGACCAACAACCATTGGGACTTTATGAAAAGCGACGTTCAGCAGGCGCTGAATTTATCGCTATTTAAAGTCATCAATGACTTCACCGCCCAAGCGCTGGGCGTGCCCCACGTGGGCGAAGACAACCTCGTGGAAGTGCAGCCTGGGGCTGCCCAGTCACACTCGACGCGTTTGGTTATTGGCCCCGGCACCGGTCTAGGCGTGGCCGGGGTATTCCCTGGCCAGCACGCCTGGATTCCGCTGCCCACCGAAGGCGGCCACGTCACTTTTGCGCCCACCGATACCACCGAGCGGGCGCTGCTGGATGTATTTCTAAAGCGCTACCAGCGGGTGAGTGTGGAACGCATTCTGTGTGGCCATGGGTTGTTAGAGCTGTACCAAGCCCACTGCACGTTAGAAGGCCAAGTGCCGCGCTGCGAGACGCCTGCAGAAGTTACCCAAGCGGCTAACCAGGGCGACGCCATTGCCACCGCCACCCTGCTGCGCTTTCTGAAAATTCTCGGTGACGTATGCGGCGATGCCACGCTGACCATGGGCGCACGCGGCGGCGTCTACCTCTGCGGCGGCATTCTGCCCCGCCTATTGGAGTGGCTGCCCAAGTGCGAACTGCGCGCAAGCTTTGTTAACAAAGGGCGCATGGGCGCGTACAACGCCGATATCCCGGTGTGGATTGTGACCCACCCCTGGACCGGCCTGCTGGGCGCCGCCGAAGCGCTGCATAATGAAGAAGTCTTTTAACGAATTGGAACACGCCATGGCTGCTGTAACGTTCAACGTGCCGTTTGTGCTCGGCATGATGCGCCTGCATGAAGCGCAAGAGATGCACCAAGCAAGCCATCTGGCCGACTGGATTGAAGCCCGCCTTGAGCAGGGTTTGCACTGGTTCGACCATGCCGACATCTACGGCAACGGAGCATGCGAAACGCTCTTTGGCCAAGCGCTGCGCGCCCGCCCGGCACTGGCTAAGCGGCTAAATGTCGTCACCAAAGCCAGCATCGCCAACGACAACCCGACCCCCGGTTCCGGCAAGGTAAAGCACTACAATGCCAGCCCGGACTACTTAGGCCGCGCCATTGATGATGCGCTGGGCCGCTTGGGCGTTGAACGCCTTGACCACTTTCTGATTCATCGCCCGGACCTGCTGATGGATGCCGCTGCCACGGGGCGCGCGCTGGATGATGCCATCGAGGCAGGCAAAATTGGCGCGGCGGGTATTTCTAACCACCTGCCCAGCCAGTGGCGCAGGCTGCAACGCCATATGCATCATCCGCTTCAGGCCAATCAAATTGAGCTGTCGATTGCCCATAACGCACCGCTGTTTGACGGCAGCTTTGACGACCTGGGGGCCGATGGCCACGCGCCCATGACGTGGTCTCCGCTGGCGGGCGGCCAGTTGATGCAGGGCGAGGTTAGCCGCGTGCTGAACCGTTTAGCAGGCGAGCTGAACAGCACGCCCAGCGCGCTGGCGCTGGCATGGCTGCGTACGCTGCCCAGCCGCCCTGCTCCCGTAGTAGGCAGTATCAAACCAGAGCGTATTGCCGACATGCTGAATGGCCCGGAAACGCTGCCCCGAGAAGCCTGGTATGAACTATTAGAAGCCGCCCGCGGCCACTGCGTCGCTTAGGCCCGCCACCCACTCAACATTGATGCTAATAACGATAAGGAACGACCTATGACGCCGGTGATTGCGTTCGGTGAAGCGTTGATTGATATGCTCTCTAGCCGCCTGGGTGATGCCAAAGGGCCAGAGACGTTCACCCCCTACGCAGGCGGCGCGCCTGCAAATGTGGCGGTGGCCTGCGCACGGCTGAACGTACCTAGCCAGTTCTTGGGCATGGTGGGTGACGATACCTTTGGGCACTTTTTGATTAATGAGCTGAAAAGCCACGGCGTGGATACCCACGGGGTCGTGCTTACCAAAGAGGCCCGCACGGCGCTAGCGTTTGTTTCTAGAGACAGCAGCGGCGAGCGCACCTTTGATTTCTACCGCCCACCCGCGGCCGACCTACTATACCGCCTGGAGCACTTGCCCCACGGCGTGTTTGAGCAGCCTGCCATTGTTCACATGTGCAGCAACAGCCTAACCGACCCAGAGATCGCAGACACCACCCTGGCGATTGCCGCCATGGCCAAGCGGGCGGGCTGCCTAGTGAGTGTGGACGCCAACCTGCGCCACAATTTGTGGGCGGATGGTTCAGCGGACGTATGGCGGGTCACCGAGCTGATCGACAGCGCCGAGCTGGTGAAAGTATCTCTAGAAGAGCTGGACTACCTGCGGGGCGACCTCCCGCAAGACGCGTGGATTGCTCAGCGGCTCGCCGCAGGCGTCAAAGTGGTGGTGATTACCGACGGCCCGAATAATGTGGTGCTCAAAGGCATCGGCATTGACCAAACCGTGACGCCGCCCAGCGTAACGGCAGTGGATACCACCGCCGGTGGCGATGCCTTTATTGGCGGTCTGCTCGCGGAGCTCTCCCGCTACGGCCTAACAGACAACTGGCACCAGGACAGCGCGTTTCTCACCCGCGCGGTAGATATCGCCTGCCGCTGCGGCGCCCACGCGGTCACCCGCCCCGGCGCTTATGCCGCCCTGCCCACCCACGCCGATATTGAAGCCCTGCGCAGCTCGGCAGGCTAGCTCACAGCATCATCGCAAAATGCGCAGCCCTCTTCAAACGTAGGCACTAAAAAGCCCGAGCATGGTGACATGCTCGGGCAAACGTCTTGCGCACACGAACCGATATCAGTGAGGCAAGTGACGAGAGTGCTCTATACGGTGTTACAAATTAGTGGTGGAAACGCTCGGCAGCTTGGCGGGCCAGTTCGCGGATGCCGTCCCAATCTTCGGCTTCAATCATCGCTTTCGGCGTTAGCCAGGAGCCGCCGACACACATTACGTTGGGCAGCGAGAGGTAAGACTCTGCATTATCCACGGAAATGCCGCCAGTGGGGCAGAAGCGCGCTTCAGGAATCGGTGCGCCAAACGCTTTAAGCGCTTTGGCACCGCCGCTGGATTCAGCGGGAAAAAACTTGAAGCGGCGGTAGCCAAACTGCCAGCCGGTCATCAGCTCAGAAATAGTCGATACTCCCGGCAACATCGGCACCGGGCTCTCAACACCGTAGCGGTAAAGCGCTTCAGTGGCACCCGGCGTCACTACGAAATCAGCGCCTACCTGCTCGGCCTGGCGGTACTGCGCAGGCGTGAGCACCGTGCCCATCCCAATACTGGCGCCCGGCAGCGCTTCTTTCATGCGCTTGATGGCTTCTAGGGCACAGTCGGTGCGCAGGGTAATTTCCAAAACGGTCAGACCACCCTCCACCAGAGCACGGCCTAGTGGTACCGCGTCTTCAAGGCGCTCGATGGTAATCACCGGGATCACTTCTGCCTTTAAGCAGATGCTGTCTAGCTCGGCGGTGCGCGTTGAGGGTAGCTGTTTATCGATGGTCATGAGTGAGTCTCCAAGCAATTTATTATTGGCGAAGGCGTCGCATTAGGGCGCCCAATAGATCGCCAACGGGCAAGATAGAAAGGCGCGAATGGGCAGTGTACGTACATCGTCGCCACTCATGGCGTTCGCCAATACGGCACGCTTATTGTCGCCGGTGATATGTAGAATATGGCGCTTCGCCTGATGCAGGCGGGCCGCCGAAAACGTAATGCGCGGCTGCGGCTGGCTCGGGGTGCGCACGGCGACCAGCGGCTCATCGGTGGAGAGCGCCAGGCCCAGCTCTTGGCTATCTGGGAACAGCGAAGCCGTGTGACCATCGCCGCCCATACCTAAAATTACCACGCTCGCAGGCCAGGCAAGTCCTGCGGTAGCTTCTGCCACGGCTGCTACGCCCTCTTCCGGCGTACCGGCATCAGAGGTCAGCGGTACAAACGTAGCCGCCGCTGCGGGGCCTTGCAGCAGGTTGTCGCGCACGAGCTTGGCATTGCTGTCGCTGCTCTGCTCATCCACCCAGCGCTCGTCGGCCAGGGTGATATCTACCCGCGCCCACGCCAGTGGCTTTTGCGCCAGCGCCTTGAAAAACGGCACGGGCGTTGAGCCACCGGAGACCACCAGTAGCGCACGCGCTTGGTGGGAAAGATCGTCGGCCAGGGCCTGATAAACGGCTTCTGCCAGCTGCTCCGCCAGCGCTTGTCGTGTGTTGCTCATATTAATAATCCTCGTACCAGCTGCGGCCATCCTGGGTAATCATGGCAATGGAGGCAACCGGCCCCCAAGAGCCCGCCGGGTAGCGGCGCGGCGGGGTTTCGCGTGTTTTCCAACCACCAATCAGCTGGTCGCACCAGCGCCATGCGTGCTCCACTTCATCCCGGCGTACAAACAGGTACTGCTGGCCTTTCATGACTTCCAGCAACAGACGCTCGTAAGCATCGGGAATACGCGATTTGGGGAAAGCGTTGTTGAAATCCAGGTGCAGCGGCCCTGGGCGCAGGCGCATGCCTTTATCCAGGCCGCTATCCTTGGTGAGCACCTGAAGAGCAATGCCCTCTTCCGGCTGCAGGCGAATAATCAGCTTGTTAGCGGCAATATTGCGCTGATCCGGGTCGAAAATGTAATGAGGCTGCTGACGGAAGTGAATCACGATTTGCGACAGCTTCTCTGGCATCCGCTTGCCGGTACGCAGATAAAACGGCACGCCCGCCCAGCGCCAGTTGGACACTTCGGTTTTCATCGCCACGAAAGTTTCGGTTTGGCTCTGGGTGTTGGCGCCCTCTTCTCCCAAATAGCCCGGCACAGGCTGACCATCACTGGTTCCCGCAATGTACTGGCCACGCACCACGTCGCGGCCAAGCGCTTCGCCGGTAAACGGTTTGAGCGCCTTAAGCACTTTTACCTTCTCATCGCGGATAGCGTCGGCATCTAGATTCGAAGGTGGGTCCATGGCAATCAGGCACAGCAGCTGTAGTAGATGATTCTGCACCATATCGCGCAGCTGGCCCGCATCGTCGAAGTAGCCCCAACGGCCTTCGATGCCGACCTTTTCGGCTACAGTAATCTCGACGTGGGAGATATGGTTCTGGTTCCACTGCGTGCCAAACAGCGGATTGGCAAAGCGCAGGGCGATCAGGTTCTGAACCGTCTCTTTACCCAGGTAGTGGTCAATACGATAGATGCGCGATTCAGGGAAAACAGCGCCAATAGCGTCGTTGATCTGCTCGGATGAGGCCAAGTCATAACCAATCGGCTTTTCAACAATCACGCGGGTGTCGTCATCCAGGCTATTGCTTGCCTGCAAGTTGTGGCAGATATCGCCATAGATGCGCGCCGCGACGGATAGATACACTACCATGGGCTGCTTGGAGCCTTCGCGCCACTGGCGAATGGCGTCGTAGCCATCTACCGTTGCGAAATCGAGCTTCAGGTACTCCAAGCGGTTTAAGAAGCGCTCAAGACTCTCTTTATCCTGCTCGTCTTTTTTCAGGCGCTTTTGCAGTGAACCACTGACCAATTGACGAAACGCAGCAATGTCGTGCTCCTGACGCGCCAGCCCCATGATCCGCGTGTTTTCGGGCATTAAGCCCTCGCGGTCAAGATGATACAGCGCAGGGAACAGCTTGCGCATGGCAAGGTCGCCTAACGCCCCGAACAGCGCTAAATCAATCGCATGACTGGGGTCGCCCAGCGGTGCATGTGACTGGCTCATCTCAACTCCTGTTTATAATTAGGCCATCTAATGTAGTTAGATTACCTAAAATTTATCTGATTAAAGGCATTATACGCAATATATTATGTAATTTTACTACAAAATATTGTCTACTGCCGTCCTTTCCAGACACTGTTTGCCTACAAATTAGCCTCTCCTTCTACCTTTACTCTACGCCCCTGGGATACGCCACCCCTACTCCCCCTAAGGAGGAGGTGACCTTGCACCGAATTAGCGACGCTGGCAGGGAACAAAGCACGTCAGTTTAGAGCGTGCACGACAACAAATTCATAAAAACAACGTCACAATGAGGTATGCACATCATGGCAATGGTTCGTCCGTTTTTCACGCCGCTGCTCGCTGCTACGTTAGCAGCCACCGCAACACTCCCAGCCTTCGCCTTTGAGGATGACCGCTTAACCATCTGGATGGGCGACAATAAAGGCCAAGAAGGCATCCGCACGGTGGCTGAACAGTTTCTCAAAGATACCGGCATTGAAGTAGAGGTGGTGTTCCCTGACAACCTGACCGACCGCTTCCAGCAGGCAGCAGGCAGTGGTCAAGGCCCGGATATCGTGATTTGGGCCCACGACCGCATGGGTGAATGGGCGCAAAGCGGCCTTCTGAAACCTGTGGCCCCCAGCGACTCCTTCCGGGAAGCCTTTTACGACTTTACCTGGGACGCAGCGCTGTGGAATGGCGAGACCTACGGCTACCCCATCTCCGTTGAATCCCTCGGCCTGATCTACAACAAAGCGCTGGTAGAAACGCCCCCCGAAAGCTTTGCCGAACTGATGGAGCTGGATGCCACGCTGGCCCAAGAGGGCAAAAAAGCCATTCTGTTTGATTACAGCGAGCCCTATTACGGCTGGTCCCTGCTCGCGGCCAATGGCGGCTACCCGTTCAAGCAAACCGATAGCGGCTATGACGTGGGTGATATTGGCGTCAACAATGAGGGCGCACTGCAAGGCGCAGAACTGCTAGTCGAGCTGATCGAAAGCGATGTACTCCCCCGTGGCACCGACTACAACCTCATGGACACCCGCTTTAACCGGGGCGAAGTGGCGACCATGATCAGCGGCCCTTGGGCATGGCCTAACCTGGAGCGCAGCGGCATTGATTACGGCGTGGCGCTGCTGCCTAAGGTAGGCGATGAACACGCGAAACCGATGTTTGGTGTGATGACCGCCATGATCAACTCCGCCACCCCCAACGATTTTCTGGCCGTTGAGTTTTTAGAGAACTACCTGCTCAGCGAAGAGGGGATGCGTACCTTCAACAGCGACGGTTCGCTGGGTGCGGTGGCCCATATCGATTACCAAGCCGAGCTGGCGGACAACCCCAACATTGCCGCCACGCTGGAAAACGCCGAAGTAGGCATGCCAATGCCTAATATTCCTGAAATGGGAGCCTTCTGGGCGGCCATGGAGCCCGCGCTGCAGAACATTGGCAGCGGACGTCAATCGCCCCAGGAAGCGCTGGATGCCGCTGCTCGCCGGATGCGCCAGTAGCTCCTCTTTTGCCCTTGCTGCCCGGCGATGTAAGCGCCGGGCAGCCTTCAGGATGTCATCATGTATACCACCAACGCGTCTCGTGGCCTGCCCCGCCACCGCTCTCGCCATCTTACCGAACGCTACACCCGCTGGGCCCTGCGCGCCGTGATAGCGGCCCTGGTTATCGCTCTGCTCTGGCTGGTGCTGGCCTTTCATTTGAACGGGCAGTGGATGTTCGCACTGCTGTTTTTGCTCCTCGGCGGCTCGCTGGGCGTGGTGTTCACCAAGCGTTCGCTGATGAGCCACCGCTATATTTTCCCAGCCGTAGCAGGGCTGGGAGTGTTCGTCATTTTTCCGCTGATCTACACCTTTGGGATCAGCTTCAGCAACTACAGCTCCACCAACCTGCTCTCGGAAGAGCGTGTGCGCAGCCAGTTGATGAGCCAGACCTATCAGGAAGACGATGACGCTTTCGACCTCACGCTTTATGCCGAAGGCGACCTGGTGCGTTTACGGCTGGAAAACGAGCGCCAGCGCTGGATGTCGTCACCGCTGAATCTGGCCAATGTGGAGTCTCGCCAGCTAGGCCTGCAGGCGGCCAGTGACGCTCCCACCGCAGACCCGCTGCCCATGCGCGACATCGTTCAAGCGCGCAGTGCCCTGCAGGGGCTACGCCTGATCACTCCCGAAGGCACCGAGCTGCGCATGGCCGGTATACGCCAGTTTGCGCCCATGCTCGACCGCTACGAGACTCAGGAGGATGGCACGCTATACGACCGCCGAGACGACCGCCTGCTGACACCGGATCACACCATCGGCTTTTTCGTCGCCGACGATGGCCAGCGCATCACTCCGGGCTGGCCGGTCAATGTAGGATTCAGCAACTACACCAAGATTTTTACCGATCCGGATATTCGCGGCCCGTTCATGCAGATTTTCGTGTGGACCTTCGTGTTTGCCGCGCTCACCGTGGTGTTTACCTTGGCGGTTGGCTTTGTGCTGGCGTCGCTGCTGCAGTGGGATCAGCTTAGGGGGAAAGCCGTTTACCGGACGCTGCTGATTCTGCCCTATGCGGTGCCTGCGTTTATTTCTATTTTGATTTTTAAAGGCATGTTCAACCAGCACTTTGGTGAAGTGAACATGATCCTAGATACCCTCTTCGGCGTGCGACCAGAGTGGTTTACCGACCCATGGCTTGCCCGCAGCATGCTGCTGATTGTGAATACCTGGTTAGGCTACCCCTACATGCTGCTGCTCTGCATGGGCTTAATTCAGGCGATTCCCCAGGATTTATACGAAGCCTCGGCGGTGGATGGCGGCGGGCCGCTCACCAACCTGTTCAAAATCACCCTGCCGCTGATTATCAAGCCATTAACGCCGCTGCTGATTGCTGCCTTTGCGTTCAACTTCAACAACTTTGTACTGATTGCGCTGTTAACCGGCGGCAACCCAGATATTTTGGGCGCCAGCACCCCAGCGGGCACCACTGACTTACTGGTGAGCTACACCTACCGCATTGCCTTTCAGGATGCCGGGCAGAACTTTGGCCTAGCGGCCGCTATTGCCACCCTGATTTTCCTTCTGGTGGCGGGCATGTCGTTACTTAATTTGCGCCTTTCCAAAGTGAAGGTTTAGGAGGTTACTGATGGCGATGGTTCAACCCCGCTCCGTTGGCGCGCGCCGCCTGGGGGCACACCTGGCGCTGATCTGCTTTGTGTCGCTGATTGTGTTTCCGCTGCTGCTGGTCATCTCAATTTCATTCCGGGAGGGCAACTTTGCCACCGGCAGCCTCATACCAGAAAACTTCTCGCTAGAGCACTGGTCGCTGGCGCTAGGCATCCCCTGGGAGCGCGCTGATGGCACTATTGTGCAGCCGCCCTTCCCCGTACTGCTGTGGCTGTGGAACTCCATCAAGGTGGCGGTAGTATCATCGGTGCTGATTCTAATGCTCGCCACCACCAGCGCCTACGCGTTTGCCCGCATGCGCTTTAAAGGCAAGGAGCCGCTGTTAAAAGGCATGCTGATTTTTCAGATGTTTCCAGCGGTACTCTCGCTGGTGGCGCTTTACGCCCTGTTCGACCGGCTAGGGCAGTTTGTGAGCTGGCTGGGGATCAATACCCACGGTGCGCTCATTGTGGCCTCGCTCGGCGCGGTGGCGCTGCATATCTGGACGATTAAGGGCTATTTCGAATCCATCGATGGCTCACTTGAGGAGGCTGCCATGGTGGATGGTGCCAGCACTTGGCAGGCGTTTCGCTATATCTTGCTGCCGCTCTCTATCCCGATCTTAATGGTGGTGTTCATCCTGGCGTTTGTGATGAGCATTATGGAGTACCCCATGGCGTCGGTGTTGCTGGTAGATGAGCACAAACTGACACTCGCCGTGGGCGCGCAGCAGTACCTGGCCGACCACAACCAGCGTTGGGGCAATTTTGCTGCTGCTGCGGTGCTTTCTGGCCTGCCTATTACCGTGGCGTTTCTGATCTGCCAGCGCTGGATTATTGGCGGGTTAACGGCTGGGGGCGTCAAAGGGTAAGCTTAACCTACTCCCGCTTCCTCGCTTGGGCACTTTGCTCGTCACCGGCCCTATTGATGGGGCCGGTTTTTATAACCCGTTTTCCCCGCCTTTTACATACCGCCGCACAGTGGGGATATACGCACAGAGATTGGCGTTTAACTCTTTCAAAAAAGGATAAAAAGCACCCCGAGTCAAAATCCAGGGTGCTTTGTCGTGTTTAGTGTGTCGCGTTGCTTATAGCACGCTACTGGCTAACGCCGTCTACTTCAATTTGCCGAGGGCAAGCATTGCCCTGAGTATCAAACAGGTGGCAATGCTGGCCTGACAGCCCTAGGCGCACCGTTTGCCCCTCCTCCAGGTGGGTCAAACCATCTAAGCGCTGGGTTAGCGGCACGTCGATGGCTGCTACCCGCCAATGCGCCAGAGTTTCGTAACCCAGTTTCTCTGCCACCAGCAAGGTGGCATCTAATGTGGCTTCGGCTTGCTCGTTCTTCATAAAATCCTCTGCCCGCAGCCCAAGAGTGGCGCTATCACCTGCTTGCAGCTTTTGGCCATTTACCGCCACTGCCAGCGTTTCACCATTATGAAGTCGCACCACGGTTTGGCGCTCGCCGGGATCGACCACGGTGACCGGGAACGTATTGATACGCGGGGAGCCAATAAACTCCGCTACTTCCAGAGTATTGGGAAAGTGATACAGCGATAGCGGTGCGCCTACCTGGGCAATGCGCCCCTTGGAGAGCAGCACGATGCGATCCGCCAGGGTCATCGCCTCGATCTGATCATGGGTGACATAAATCATGGTGGCGTTTAAGCGCTTATGCAGCGCGGCGATCTGTACCCGCATATCCACGCGCAGCGCTGCATCGAGATTAGAGAGCGGCTCATCAAAGAGAAACACGGCAGGCTCTTTCACCAGCGTACGACCAATGGCCACCCGCTGGCGCTGGCCACCCGAGAGGTCTTTGGGCTTGCGCTCCAGAAGCTCTGTCAAATGCAGCATGTCAGCGGCGTGCTGCACGCGGCGGCGAATTTCCGCTTTGTCGGTACGCGCCAACTTCAGGCCAAACGCCATATTCTCGGCCACGCTCATATGGGGGTAGAGCGCGTAGGATTGGAACACCATGCCGATGTCCCTCTCCTGGGGCGGGATCTCGTTAATCCGCTGGCCATCTAACTGCATATCCCCTTCGGTAATATCCTCGAGCCCTGCAATCATGCGCAACAGCGTGGATTTACCGCAGCCGGAGGGGCCAACAAACACCACGAACTCGCCATCTTCAATGGTGAGGTCGATATCCCGTGAAATCTCAACGCCATCAAAGGATTTACCAATACCACTAAGGGTTAAACGTCCCATGGCGCATCCTCCTGTGTTTGCGGGCAGCGAGCAATGGCCACCCCAAAGGGCGGCAGCGTCAGCGTACCGGCCTGCCATTCACCGTTTAGCCACGCAGGCGCAGCGGCTACTGCTTCTGCGCTCTCGGGAACGGCGCGAGTGATAGGCTGGTCGCTAAAGTTGAGTGCTACCAACAAGCGCGTTTGTTGATAGGTGCGTTCAAAACAGAGCACGTCGTTGCGCACCGGGTGGTAACGCACATCACCTTTGACCAACGCGGGCTGGGTGCGGCGAAACGCTAAAAAAGCACGGTAGGCGTTTAGCAGCGAATCGGCATCCTGCTCTTGCTGATCCACCGCCAAGCTTGCGTGGGAATTGGGTACTGGTAGCCAAGGCGTTGCGCGGCTAAAGCCTGCATGGCGAGCATCTGCTTGCCAGGGGTGTGGGGTGCGGCAGCCATCACGGCCTTTATAGGCGGGCCAGAAGGTAATGCCGGCCGGGTCAACGAGCTGCTCAAAGGTGAGCTGTGCTTCCGGCAGGCCCAGCTCCTCCCCTTGATAGAGACATACGCTGCCCCGCTGGCTGAGCAGAAACACCATATACAGACGCAGCTTATCGAGCTGCCCTTCCGCCTGCCAGCGGGTTGCCAGCCGCGTCACGTCGTGGTTTCCCAGCGCCCAGCAGGGCCAGCCGTCGCCAATGCGCGCTTCCATTTCGGTGAGCGTTTCATGCAGGTAGCCGGGGTTGGCTTTATCGGTCAGCAGGTTAAACGAGTAGCACATGTGCAGGCGCTTGCCGCCCTGGGAGTACTCTGCCATTACGCCGAGGGCGTCGTCATCGCCTACTTCGCCCACGCTGGTGGTGCCAGGGTACTCATCCAGCAGCGCTCGCAGACGCTCTAGAAACACTAGGTTTTCCGGCTGGGTTTTATCGTATTGGTGAAGCTGATAGCCGTAGGGGTTGTCGGGGCGAACGCCCAGGAAGCTCTCGGTCATTTCCTGACGCGGCGGGTTATCTTTTAACTCACCGTGGGTGCAAAAATTCACCGCATCCAACCGAAAGCCATCCACGCCGCGCTCTAACCAAAAGCGCACTTCTTCCAGCATGGCGTCTACCACTGCTGGCGTGCGGAAATTCAGGTCCGGCTGGCTGGCCAGGAAATTATGCAGATAGTACTGGCAGCGGCGGGTATCCCACTGCCAAGCGCTGCCGCCAAACACCGACTGCCAGTTGGTCGGCGGCGCGCCGTCAGGCTTGGGGTCGGCCCACACGTACCAATCGGCTTTGGGGTTATCGCGGCTTTGGCGGCTCTCTTCAAACCAGGCGTGCTGGTCTGAGGAGTGGGACATCACCTGATCAATCGTCACCTTCAGCCCTCGCGCATGGGCCGCCTCGACGAGGCGGTCGAAGTCTTCCAACGTGCCGAACATCGGATCGACATCGCGGTAGTTGCTGATGTCGTAGCCAAAGTCTTTCATCGGTGAGGTGAAAAACGGCGAGAGCCAAATTGCATCGACGTTCAATGAGGCGATGTAGTCGAGCTTCTCAATCACTCCTTTTAAATCGCCAACCCCTTCCCCCGTGCCATCGCTATGGCTATCCATAAAGCTACGGGGATAAATCTGGTAGATCACGGCCCCGCGCCACCAGTCGGCCCCTTGGCTGCCAACGTAGTGAGAAGTAGACGGTGTCTGCATCATGGTGAGTCCTTATCTTTGTTATTGCCGACGGTTTTATAAACGACTGAGTATTACCGATAGAAGGCATGATGCAGGCTGCGGGGGGAGATAAAATCCTCCCCCGGGGGTGGTGCTAGGCGTAGACGCGAGGAGTAGTTGCTGAAGAACCATGGCTAGCCTCACTCCCCCTGTATATGTGCCAACAGCTGACCGGCCAGGGCAATCGCTTCATCCCGGCGGCGAATATTCTGCTTTTGGTAGAGGCTGCGGATGTGGGTTTTGATCGTGGTCGGTGCCACCGACAGCTGTTCGGCGATTTGCTCGTTAGAAAGCCCCGCGTGAATGAGCCCGAGAATTTGCCATTCGCGACGGGTCAGCGGTGACGTGCGGATCAGCTCGGGAACATCCGGCCTTGCCACGATATCGGCAATCACCGTTTCATCCAGCATCAGACGCCGAGCGCTGCCAAAATCCTTTTGTCGGCCTACCAGCGTCAACAGCCGCTCCGCCCTGGCCTGCTCTAAGGCAGGTAGTTCACCGCGGGCCATCAGCCCGGTTAGCAGCGCTCTTAACGGTTTACCCAAACGTAAAAAACTGCCGACCATGGCAGTACGTGACGCCAAGCTTAGCGCTTGCTGCAGATGATGGCGGGCCGCCTCCTCCCTGCCTTGGTGCCAGGCGGCGGCCGCTAAACACAGCTGATTGCGGTTAGCATCGGTCACTAAACCTAAACGCTGGGTGTGTACCTCAAGCGCCTCTAGCAACGTGCGGGCCTCATCAAAATGGCCCAACAGCGTTAACGCCCGGGCGTGGTTGCGCACATTGCACTGGGCAAAGTGGTTGGTGGCACCGTCGGTGATAGGGGCTGGCGCTTCCTGACGCCAGCGCTCCACTGCTTCTAGATCCTGGGTAGAGTGCCACCAGGAAAGCAGCGTGGCATGTGCATTAGCCACCCAGTCGATATGGTAATCGCCTTCAGCGAGGATTTTACGCAGCCGCCGAACATGGTCGGCACACTGAGCCTGGTCGCCTCGGCTTTGCGATACTTTCGCCAACTGGATATGGCACTGCAGCGTCCAACGCTCGCCTTGGTTATCCAGCACGGCAATGCCTTTTAAAGCGGCCTGCTCGGCTTCATCCAGGCGGTGCCACTCCCAGAGCACTTGGCTGCGAATCCGGTAGAGGAATTCCGCCACGGGCAGGTGCTCAAGCTCTGCACGCTCTAAGTGAGCGAAGGCACGCTCTTGAATATCGTAGGCAGCCTGCAAGCGCCCCTGAGCAACCAGGGTCTCTGACTGGTGGCAAAACGACCACAACAATCGCTGATGATCATTGCCCTGTCGGGCCTCTCGCTCCACTTCCCGCACCCGCAGCAACGACTCCTCCAAATGGCCTTGCACAAACCGCGCCTCGCTTAATATAGCGGTGGCCGTTAGTGGCGTTGAGGCTAAATAACGGGCAGGCATGGCCAAGGCCTGCTCGGCGAGCGGCGCGGCCCGCTCGGCATTACCTTGATTGATCGCCAGCTGGGCACGCAGAGTGGCAAATTCGGCATGCAGCCACTGCCACTCCGGGGCTTCCAGCTTTGACTCAATCCAACCAATCACCCGGGCGGTGGTATCAAACTGAAACTGAGCGTGGGACACCCAGCCATACAGCAACGCGAGCTCTGGTCGTTGTGAGAGCGAAAGCTCCCCTATCAGCCCCAGCCCCTGAGCCAAGAGCGCGTAGGCACCGCTTGCCAACAGCGCAGGCCCCTGCGACACCAGCAGGCTGGCCACATCCTCCGGCGCTTCGGCAAGAATGGCTTGGCGCAGCGCCATGACCGGGTCGTTGAGCGCCAGCCACGCCTGGCTGGCACGCCGGTGGAGCGTGCGCTGGGTCGCCAGGCTAAGCTCGTGACGTCGATGGCGCAGGTACTCACCAAACAATCGCTGAAAGCGGTACCACTGGGCGTGGGGGTCGGGGCGCTCAATAAACAGCCCCGCCTGCTCAAAAGCGTCAAACCGCTGGGTCAAACGCTCGCCTTCTAATAAGCGCGCCATTAGCTCCGGCGAGAAACGCTCAAGCACCCCCAGCTGCAGCATCAGCTCACGCTCATCTGACGGGAGCGCCTGGGCAAGCAGTTCATCAAACCAGGCGACGAAATCAGGGTGAGCACCATTTAAGCGCTCGACCAGCGCATCAAAGCCGGCGCGGGTCGTGGTGCGCTCCACCAGCCAGTTGAGCGCCATCACCCAACCGCCGCTGCGGCGTAGCGCGCGCTCCAGACTTACCCGTGTAGGTGGAAAGCTAAGCTGTTCGGCACACAGGGTGTGTGCCTCTTCACTGTCGAATGCCAGGCTATGCAGGTCGATCTCTTCCAGCTCACCGCGCAGCCGCAGGCTGGCAAGCCCCAGTGCCGGGCGTGACCGGCTGGCCAGCGTCAAGGTCAGCCAGGGCGGCTGATGGCGCAGCCAGTGGGCCAGCGCGGTGAGAATCTCGGGGTTGGCAAGATGCTCGAAGCCATCCACGACCAGTCGGCAAGGCGCGTGCTGTTCGGGTAGCTCCGTCAACCAGCGCTCCATGTGGGCAATGCATTCACTGTCATCCCCCGGCGTCAGCGTGACCAAAGGGGCCAACAGAGTGTCCATGGCCGCCTGCCAGTAGGCCAGAAAGCGGTGCGTCTGATTATCCTGCTCGTCCAGCCGCAGCCAGCTTGCCTGCTGCTCCAGGACGGGCAGCCGCTCGGCCAGCAGCGTGGTCTTGCCATAGCCCGGTGGCGCCTGAACCACCAGCAGGCGCACCTGCTCGTTCAACGCGAAGTGGTCGTTCAAACGCGGCCGCGCCACCGTACAGGGAGGTAGCGGCGGCGCCTTCAGTTTTTCCTTGAGCAGCAGCATCGGTGCCTCCCTGGGTCGAGTTTAACGAGCAAAAAGCCCGCGACGGAGCGCGGGCAATCGGCATTGGTGAAACAGGTAAGGAAACCTGCCAGGCATGGTGCGATGGGTTAGAACCAGATTTCGCTCTGCACGCCAAAGCTCCACTGGCCACCGGTAAAGCCATCGTTACCAAACGAGTCTTCCATCGTGTAGCCGTTCAGCTCGGCATCCCAGTCAGTATAGGAGGCGAACAGACGAATTTCAGGACGCTTCCAGAAGCCACCGACATCCGGCTTGAAAGTGGGCGCAATGGTCAGCTTGCCGAAATTGCCGCTGACGGCATTGCGGCCATTGAAGCCATTGGGATCCAGATCCATGTACTGGTAGCTACCCTCGTACTGCATCTCGAAGTTCTGGGTAATCTCGTTGGCCAGACGCACGTTCAGCGTGGCCCAGGAGTAGCTGTCGCCATCGGCAAACCGGTCGTCGCTGACCTCTGCCAGAATCGAGGGCGCAATGCGCCACTGCGGGGCAATGTAGGTGGTACCGTAGACCGCCAGGCGGGTCGCCGTGGCGTCGTCGGTCAGGTCGCCATTGCTACCCAGCCCTTTCACTTCCGCACCCAGCCCTTGGCCGTGCAGCAACGCCGCCTTGAAGTTACCCTCGCCCAGGCCAAAGAAGCTGTCGCCGTGGTACGCCACCATGGTATGCCAGCCACTGTCGGCAGCGGTCTGGCCTACGCCGATGTCGCGCTCGTCGTTGTCGGCGGCCGACATCACGTTCGCCATGACCTGCCAGTTACCGAAGTAGTTGTTGGAGGTCAGGATCAGGTTGTCGGTGTTGCTGCCATCGCCTTCCAGGCCGGGGTTTTCGCGGTTGATGACGTCAAAGTCACTGAAGCTACGGCCATACAGCGAGAAGTTGGACTTCCAGTTATCGGCCAGTTGAATATCGTAGATACCGCCACCGGTACCGGCCAGGAACACGACATCGCTGTCCAGCCAGTGGATATCGAAGTTATCCCGGTCGAAGCGCTTACCCGCCCAGATGGAGGCATTTTCGAAGGCCCCGGTGAAGCTGGGCAGGTCGCTGAACTCGGCATAGGCCTGACGGACGTTGAGGTTGGTATCGTCGCCGACCCAATCGTTGCTGGAGTTGGTGCCAGCGGCCAGCATGGTGGTGTAACGGGCGCGGGCGCCGTTATCGAACTGCATGCGGTAGTTGAGAATGGCTTCGGTGTAGGTATCGGGCTCGTTGCCCAGACGACCCACGGCACCGCCCAGGTTACCAGCTGGGGTCACGTAGGGGCCGCCATCGATGCTCTTGCGATCTTCGCCC
This sequence comes from Halomonas sp. GFAJ-1, assembly GCF_000236625.2. Classification (NCBI taxonomy): domain Bacteria; kingdom Pseudomonadati; phylum Pseudomonadota; class Gammaproteobacteria; order Oceanospirillales; family Halomonadaceae; genus Halomonas; species Halomonas sp. GFAJ-1. The sequence continues at coordinate 86,256 of NZ_AHBC01000039.1, read as the reverse complement.
AGCAGCAGGCCAGAGCGGGCGTAGACGTTGAACGAGAAGCCCTCTTCACCGCTGGCCTGGCGCTCTACTCGTGCCAAGCGCTCTTCGAGGTCGGCATCGGTGGTGGCGGCCGCTGGGGCGCTGGAAGGCGGTGGCGTGGCTCCCTGCTCGGCCAGATCGGCGCGGCGCTCTGCGGCGTCTGCGCGCTGTTCGGCCGCCGCGATGCGCGCCTCCAGCTCAGCAAAACGCTCTTCGAGGGACAGGTTGGCACTGGCCAAACCGCTCATGCCCAGGCTGGCAGCCGCCACCGCAATGGCCAACGGCGTCTTGAACGCTGTCTTGTGCATTGTATTAAATCCTATTGTTTTTAAACGCGAGGCTCTTGAAAAACGATTGTTTTTAAAGCGCTATTGTTTTGATCGTATTGCCTGCTCCAGGCACTGACTTTCCCTTCACGTACTTTCCCTTGAATGTTGCAAAGCAACTCATTTTTCGAGCCAGCAAGCAACAACCACTAAAACTTAATCGATTAAGTGTTAGTAAACCAACATGCTTTTGCTAATTATCGACCAATGTCTAACCTGCTATTTAGCCTTGGAAAAAACACCCAGCACGGGGTTAGACAAAAGTCGCTATTGAACTTCATGACAACAGACGGCTAACTGGCATCTCAACTTAATCGTTTAAGTTTGCGCTGTCAGCGCCTTGTGACTTCACTCCCATAACAATAAACGTCGAGGAATACCGTTATGAAAAAGACGCTTCTTTCATCTGCGATTGCCCTGGCCAGCCTGGCCAGCGCCAGCGGTGCGGTCCAGGCCGCCGATCTGACCATCTCCTGCGGAGCCGTGGGTGCAGAGCTGACCCTGTGCCAGGAGGGTGTCCGCGCCTGGGAAGAAAAAACCGGCCATCGGGTGGACGTCGTCTCTACGCCCAACTCATCTACCGAGCGCCTGTCACTCTACCAGCAGATTCTCTCGGCCAACTCCAGTGATATCGACGTCATGCAGATCGACGTGGTGTGGCCCGGTCTGCTGGCCAACCACCTGATCGATCTTCGCGAGGTATTGGGTGACGACGCAGACGAAGGCCACTTCGAAACGATCGTGGTCAACAACACCATCGATGACCGGCTGGTCGCCATGCCCTGGTTTACCGATGCAGGCGTGCTTTACTACCGGGAAGACCTGCTGGAAAAGCACGGTCATGACGTTCCGACCACCTGGCAGGCACTCACCGAAACGGCACGCGAGATTCAAGCGGCCGAACGTAACGAAGGCAACAGCCGCATGCAGGGCTTCGTGTTCCAAGGGCGCGCCTATGAAGGGCTGACCGTCAACGCGCTCGAGTGGGTTGCCAGCTTTGGTGGCGGCACCGTGGTCGATAACGACGGCGAAGTGACCATCAACAACGAGCGCGCCGCGCAGGCACTAGACCTTGCCGCCTCTTGGATTGGTGATATTTCCCCAGAAGGCGTGCTGAACTATACCGAAGAGGAAGCCCGCGGGGTTTTCCAGGGCGGTAACGCGGTGTTCATGCGCAACTGGCCCTACGCCTGGGCCCTGGCCCAAAGCGATGACAGCGACGTACGCGGCAAGGTGGGTGTGGTCCAACTGCCGGCCGGTGGTGATGAAGGGCAAAGTGCTGCTGGCCTGGGCGGCTGGAACCTGGCGGTCTCTCGCTATAGCGACAACCCCGAACTGGCCGCTGATCTGGTGGCCTTCCTGACCGGCGAGGAAGAGCAGAAGCGCCGCGCCATTCAGGCGTCCTACAACCCCACCCTGGATGCGCTCTACCAGGACGAGGAAGTGCTGGAAGCGGTGCCCTTCTTCGGCACACTCTACGACACGTTCACCAATGCCGTCGCGCGCCCGTCTGCGCCTACCGGTGATGCCTATGGCCGCGTCAGCAACGCCTTTTTCAGCACCACTCATGACGTGCTTTCCGGCAGCAAGGATGGCGCTCAGGGCGTTGCCGATCTGGAAGGCGAACTGCTGCGCCTGAAGCGTCGTAACTGGTAATTGCGGAGACTCCCATGCCGAGCACTTCTCACCACGACGCGCCCTCCGGGGCGCGTTCCATAGCGCCCCCAAGGCGCCAGCGCGGCACCAAGGTGCGCCGTCAACGGGTCAAGGCGGCCTGGCTGTTCCTGGCCCCCATGCTGATCGCCCTGACCCTGGTGGCTGGCTGGCCGCTCCTGCGCACGTTCTTTTTGAGCTTTACCGATGCATCGCTATCGGACCTGGGCGCGGCCAACCTGATCGGTTTCGAAAACTATCTGGTCTATGAGGACGGTCGCTGGTTCGGCGTACTGGCCGACCCCATCTGGTGGCGCTCGGTCTGGAACACGGTCTACTTCTCGGTGGTATCCGTGTCACTGGAAGTCATCTTCGGCGTTATCGTGGCGCTGATCCTGAATGCCGAATTCAAGGGCCGGGTGATCGTTCGGGCGGCGGTGCTGATCCCCTGGGCCATTCCGACCATCGTCTCTGCCCAGATGTGGGCATGGATGCTCAACGACCAGTTCGGCATCATCAATCATATGTTGATGGCCGTCGGCATCATCGACAACCCGATTGCCTGGACCGCCAGCGCCACCTACTCCATGTGGGCGGTCATCATGGTGGACGTATGGAAAACCATTCCCTTTGTCGCGCTGCTGGTACTGGCCGCGCTGCAGATGCTGCCCAAGGATTGCTACGAAGCCGCCGAAGTGGACGGCATTCATCCGGTACGCGTGTTCTTCAAGGTCACGCTGCCACTGATCACACCCGCGCTGATGGTGGCGGTGATCTTCCGCCTGCTGGATGCGCTGCGCGTGTTCGACGTGATTTACGTACTGACCTCCAACTCCACCAGCACGATGTCGATGTCAGTATACGCCCGCCAGCAGCTGGTCGAGTTTCAGGATGTCGGTTACGGCAGCGCCGCCTCCACGCTGCTGTTCCTGATCATTGCGCTGGCCACCATTGCCTACCTCTATCTGGGCCGCAACAAAATCCAACTGGGAGGTGACTGATGACCACTCGTCAGCTAGCTAAAATAGCCAAACGCGTCGGTTTCTGGGCACTGATTGCGCTCATCATGGTATACGCGGTCTTCCCCTTCTACTACGCTGTGATCACCTCGATCAAACCCTCCAGCGACCTGTTTCGCGTGGAACTGTGGCCCTCCGACTGGAACATGAACAACTACGTTCAAATTTTCAGCCAGACCAGCTTCCTGCGCGCCATCTTCAACTCGATCATTATCGCCTTCAGCGTGGTGTTCATTGCGCTGCTGCTGGGCATTACCGCGTCCTATGCGCTTGGACGAGTGCGTTTTCGCGGCCGCTCCACGGTACTGCTGGTGATCCTCGGGGTTTCCATGTTCCCCCAGGTGGCGGTGCTGTCGGGGCTCTTCGAGGTCATTCGCGCGCTGAACCTTTACAACAACCCGGCGGGCCTGATTCTCAGCTACACCATCTTCACCCTGCCGTTCACCGTCTGGGTGCTGACCACCTTCATGAAACAGCTGCCCATGGAACTGGAAGAGGCCGCGATCATGGATGGTGCCACCCCCTGGGTCACCATCACCAAAGTGTTTTTACCGCTGATGTGGCCCGCCATGGCCACCACCGGACTGCTGGCTTTCATTGCCGCCTGGAACGAGTTCCTGTTCGCACTGACCTTCACGCTCACCGATGCACAGCGCACGGTACCGGTTGCCATCGCGCTGCTGTCTGGCGGTAGTGCCTATGAGCTGCCCTGGGGGCCGATCATGGCGGCTTCTGTGGTAGTCACCGTACCGCTGGTGATTTTGGTGATTATTTTCCAGCGCCGCATTGTGTCGGGCCTGACCGCGGGTGCCGTCAAAGGCTAGTCCACGCGACAAATCTATTGATGAGCTGATGTTGATTCTTCAGCCACTGTTTTTAAGGAACAAATAATGCAAGACAAAATGATGTGGTGGCGCGGCGGCGTTATTTATCAAATCTACCCGCGCAGCTTTCTGGATAGCCGTGGCGACGGCGTTGGCGACCTGAACGGCATCACCGAGAAGCTGGACTACGTGGCATCACTCAACGTGGACGGCATCTGGCTCTCGCCCTTCTTTACCTCGCCGATGCTCGACTTTGGCTATGACGTTAGCAATTACTGCGACGTGGACCCGATGTTTGGCACGCTGGATGATTTCAAAGCGCTACTGAAAAAAGCTCATTCGCTAGGCCTGAAAGTGATGATTGATCAGGTGATCAGCCACACGTCCGATCAGCACCCCTGGTTTAAAGAGAGCCGCCAGGATCGTACCAATCCGAAAGCAGACTGGTTTGTATGGGCAGACCCGAAACCCGATGGCACACCGCCCAACAACTGGCTGTCGATTTTTGGCGGCTCCGCGTGGACCTTTGACTCCCGCCGCCAGCAGTACTACCTGCACAACTTCCTGACCAGCCAGCCGGACGTGAACTTCCACAATCTGGAAGCGCGTCAGGCGCAGCTCGACAACATGCGATTCTGGCTGGATTTGGGCGTCGACGGCTTCCGCTTGGATACGGTCAACTTCTACTTCCACGATGCCGAGCTGCGGGATAACCCGCCAGTACCGAAAGGCGAAGCTAAAACCCTGGGCGCACCAGAAGCGAACCCTTACACTTGGCAGCGCCACGTCTACGATCTCAGCCGCCCAGAGAACCTGGACTTCCTCAAAGACCTGCGCGCGCTGATGGATGAGTATCCCGGCACCACCACCGTGGGCGAAATAGGTGATGACAACCCGCTGGAGCGCATGGCGGAGTACACCGCCGGCGGCGATAAGCTGCACATGGCGTACACCTTCGATTTGCTCAACATGCCCCACTCCGCCAGCTACCTGCGCGAAGTGATTGAGCGCTTCCAACGTTTGGCGGGAGACGCCTGGCCCTGCTGGGCTACCTCCAACCACGACGTGGTGCGCAGCGCCACTCGCTGGGGCTCCGAAGAAGACCCCCACGCCTACCCGAAAGTCATGCTCGCTATGCTGTTCTCGCTGCGCGGTAGCGTGTGCCTTTATCAGGGCGAAGAGCTGGGCCTGCCGGAAGCCGATGTACCCTTTGAACGCATTCAAGACCCCTACGGCAAAGTGCTATGGCCTGAGTTTAAAGGCCGTGACGGCTGCCGCACGCCCATGCCGTGGACCGACGGCGACCAGGGCGGCTTCTCCCCAGTAGAGCCGTGGCTGCCGATGGAAACCCGCCATTTGGATTTGGCCGTTAGCCGCCAGCAAGACGACCCGAATGCCACACTCAATACCGTGCGTGCTCTGCTGGCGTTTCGCAGTAGCCACCCAGCGTTGTTTGATGGTGACTTAACGCTGGTGGATGTGGGTGAGGAACTACTTGGTTTCACCCGTCAAAAAGGCGACGAGACGCTACTGTGTGTCTTCAACCTGACAGGGCAAGAGCAGCACACTACGCTGCCGGTTAACGTTGCCAGCGACCACTCGGTTGCCAACTTTACCGCTGCGCGAGATGGCAGCAAGCTCACCCTGCCTGCGTATCAAGCCGCCTTTATGCAGGTCGCCTAAAGCCGCCCATAATAGTTAATAACGATAGCCGGCCCGCGACGCTCTTGAGGCCGGTAAGGAGTTTCCATGGCAAGTGTTACGCTTGAAAAGGTCAACAAAGTATTTGGCCGAGATCACATTATTAAAGACGTCGATCTCTCCATTGGCGACGGCGAATTTGTAGTATTTGTCGGCCCTTCCGGCTGCGGTAAATCGACTCTGCTGCGCCTGATTGCCGGACTGGAATCCATCAGCGACGGCGATCTCAACATTGGCGGCACCGTGGTCAATGATTTACCGCCACGAGAACGCGGCGTGGGGATGGTATTTCAGTCCTACGCGCTCTACCCGCACATGACTGTTTACGACAACATGGCGTTTGGCCTGAAGCTGGCCAAGACCAACAAAGAGACGGTGCATGAACGGGTAATGAGCACAGCGAAGATCCTTCAGCTAGAAGAGCTCTTACACCGTAAGCCCAAAGCGCTCTCTGGTGGCCAGCGCCAGCGGGTGGCCATGGGCCGCGCCATGGCCCGCGAGCCGCGTATTTTGCTATTTGATGAGCCACTCTCTAACCTGGATGCCTCGCTACGGGTGCAAATGCGTAACGAAATCGCCCGCCTGCATAACCGCCTTGGCTCTACCATGATTTACGTCACCCACGATCAGGTAGAAGCCATGACGCTGGCAGATAAAATCGTCGTACTTAACCGCGGCCATGTGGAGCAAGTGGGCAGCCCTCACGAGCTGTACCAACGCCCAGCCACGAAGTTTGTCGCTGGCTTTATTGGCTCACCCACCATGAACTTCTTACCCGCAAAACTACTCAGCGGCGCCGCTGACGGCTGCCGAGTTAACGTTGCAGGATTAGGTGACGTGACCCTGCCCCAAGCGGGCGACGGCTACGCGCAAGGCAGCTCGCTAACGCTTGGCGTGCGGCCCGAGCATCTGCGTTTGGAAGCGCCGCAGGGAGATAACTGCTTTGATATCGTTAACGTCGAATACCTGGGCAACGAAGTGTACGTTTATCTGGAGCCAAAAGAGGGCACAACGCTGCTGATCCACCGCAGCGAAGCGCCCAGCCAGTGGAAAGAGGGTCAGCAGGTATCACTGGTGCCAGATACCGCGCACGTGCATCTCTTTGACGAGAACGGTGCTGCGCTGATGCTCTCAGACGCTCGCTCAGCCGCTTAACTCGTCACAGAACGACCCATTACGGCCTTGGCGGTGAAGACAACCTTTCATGTGAGGGTAGTCGGCATACCACCAAGGCCGTTATTCTTGTGCGGGACCATTCAATAATTAGCCTGCGCTATAAAAAAGCCTAGGCATTGCACTTTTTCAGTCAACGCTTTTCACCTGTTTAGGAAGCTCCGTGACCGCCCCTCGCCGAATGACTCTAAAGGATCTTGCGCTCGAACTCGGCGTCTCTACCGCGACGATTTCCAACGCGTTTAACCGACCCGACCAGCTCTCCCCGCTGCTGCGTGACCGCATTCTCAAAGAAGCCAAGCGGCTGGGGTATAGCGGCCCCGATGCCAAAGCCCGCAGCCTGCGCACCGGTCGCTCCAGCATTGTGGCGGTGATTCTGGCCGAAAGCCTGACCTACAGCTTGAACGATGCCGTGGCCAGCGAGTTTCTTTCTGGTGTGGCCGAAGTGCTGGATGCTCACGGCCACACCCTGCTGCTGCTACCGGGCCGTGGCCACGCGTCCCAGCCGCCCGGCTCGGCCAACATTGCTGATGGGTTTATCGTTTACGGCCTTATGCCCAACAATAAGCTGCTGGATGAGCTTCCCTCTCAGCGTCCGCTGGTATCGGTGGATTTCGATATTGACGGCTGCCCCACGGTGCATATCGATGACCGCGACGCTAGTTACGATATGGCGATGCACGCGCTAAAACAGCGCCCAAAGCGCCCAGCGATCATCAACCTGCGCTTAACCAAAGAGCAGTGCAACGGCCGCGTGACGAAAGCGCACACGATGCTGCCGGATAGCAGCACCATCAGCCGCGCACGTTTAGACGGGTTTCACGCAGCGCTTAAAGAACATGGCTTCGATACTGGCGAGATCCCGCTGTGGAACATTGAAGAGAACGTGTTTGACGTGTGCTCACCGGTGATTACCGAGATCATCGACTTGCCCGCCGAACAGCGGCCTGACTTACTGCTGTGCATGTCGGATCGAATTGCGCTCACCGCGCTGACGCTGGCCGAGCAGCGGGGCATTCAGGTACCAGGAGAGCTGCGGATTACGGGGTTTGATGGCATTGCGGAAGGGCAATACCGCGCCCCGCGGTTAACCACCGTGCGCCAGGACAGCGCAGGTAAAGGGCGCGTGGCGGCCAACATGATCCTAGGGCGAATACCCAAAACCCAGCAGCTACTCAAAACCGAGCTGCTGCTGGGGGATACCTGCCCTTGAGGAGTGAGCCAAGCGTTATTGAGCAGCTTTCTGCATCGCGATAGCGGTATCTAACATACGGTTGGAGAAGCCCCACTCATTGTCGTACCACGCCATGATTTTCACTAAGCGACCGTTCACACGGGTGTGGTTGGCGTCGAAGGTGGACGAGTGCGCATCGTGATTGAAGTCGATAGACACCAGCGGTTGAGCATTAACGGCCAATACCGGAGAGCTGGCGGCGGCTTTCTCAACAATCGCATTAATCTCTTCCTTGGTGGTATCGCGACCCGCGTTGAACGTTAAATCCACCAGGGAAACGTTAATTACCGGCACGCGCACGGCCAAGCCATCGAACTTACCCGCCAGTTCCGGCAATACCATACCTACGGCTGCCGCCGCGCCGGTTTTGGTCGGAATCATGGAGTGGGTGGCGCTACGCGCACGGTAGGGGTCGGTATGGTAAACGTCCGACAGGTTCTGGTCGTTGGTGTAAGCGTGAACGGTGGTCATTAGGCCATTCTCGATACCGACCGCATCGTTCAGCGCTTTGGCAACAGGGGCTAAGCAGTTGGTGGTGCACGAAGCATTCGATACTACGGTGTGCTCTGCGGTCAGGATGTCGTCATTTACACCGTACACAATGGTGGCATCCGCATCAGGGCTCGGCGCTGAAATCAACACCCGCTTGGCGCCAGCCGCGATGTGCTTAGCCGCTGCATCGCGTTTGGTAAACAGACCAGTACACTCCATGACTAAATCAATGTTCATGGAGGCCCAAGGCAGGTTGGCCGGGTCACGCTCGGAGGAGATCGCAATACGGTCCCCATCCACGCTGATGCTCTCTGCATCATGCTCAACCGCAAACGGAAAGTGCCCATGAACGGTGTCGTGGCGCAGCAGATGAGAATTGAGGGAGGGGTCGCCCAGATCATTAATCGCAACGACCTGCACACGATCACGGTAGCCGTTCTCGTACAGCGCACGCAGCACATTGCGACCAATCCTTCCAAAACCGTTAATGGCAACTCTTATTGTCATGGTAGCACCTCAATCAAGCAGTGGTCGTAGATGGCGTATTCTGTAAAAAAATTACTAAAAATACGTATTTAATCACCTCTAGGCCGATTTAAACCTGCTGCAACCGCCTAAAGAGGCTAAAAACCATCCAATATGTAGTAAAATTACTATATAAAGACTATCTTAGTCCAATACTTAATCAACGATTCATCCGCCCTTTTTCCGGGCTTTGTTCAGCCCATGCTGCTCATCAGGAGTCACTACCATGTCCAACACCCCGCTCCCTGCCCCTCTCCGTCGTACCAAAATCGTCGCCACGCTTGGCCCAGCCAGTGACCGCCCCGGAGTGTTGGAAGCCATGCTAAAAGCGGGCGTGGATGTGGTGCGGCTGAACTTCTCTCACGGCTCCGCTGATGATCATCGCCGCCGTCTCACCGAGGTGCGCGAGATCGCTCAGCGCCTGGGCCGCAGCGTCGCGGCACTCGGTGACCTGCAAGGGCCTAAAATCCGTATTTCCCGCTTTACGGAAGGCGCCATCCACTTAGACATCGGCCAGGCGTTTGTGCTCGATATGTCGATGGATGCCAATAGCGGCACCGCCGAGCGTGTGGGCTGTGACTACAAAGCACTCATCGATGACGTCGCCCCTGGCGACCGTCTGCTGCTGGACGATGGTCGCGTCGTATTGGATGTCACCACTATTGTTGGGCAAGAAGTTCACACCCGAGTTCACGTGGGCGGCAAACTGTCCAACAATAAAGGTATTAATAAGCAGGGCGGCGGCCTGTCTGCACCGGCGCTCACCGATAAAGACAAGCAAGACCTGAAAACAGCGATCGACATTGGCGTGGATTATTTAGCCGTCTCTTTTCCGCGTCACGCCGCCGATATGCAAGAAGCCCGCGCGCTGCTGGGTGACGAAGGCAAAGAGATTGGCCTAGTCGCCAAGCTGGAACGCGCAGAAGCTGTGGCTAATGATGAGACGCTTGATGCCATTATTGAATCCTCAGAAGCAGTGATGGTGGCGCGTGGCGACTTGGGCGTTGAAATTGGTGATGAAGCGCTGATCGGCACGCAAAAACGCATTATCAAGCATGCTCGCTCACTGAATCGCGCGGTGATTACCGCCACACAGATGATGGAATCGATGATTGAGTCGCCGCTGCCCACCCGCGCAGAGGTCTTCGACGTGGCTAACGCCGTACTCGACGCCACCGATGCGGTCATGCTCTCTGCAGAAACGGCAGCGGGCAACTTTCCGGTGGAAACCGTGGAAGCCATGGATCGCGTTTGCTTAGGCGCTGAGCGTGAGCGGGTTGCTCAAGCCTCCGGACACCGCATTCATGAAGGCTTTGAGCGCATTGATGAAACCATCGCACTGTCCGCCATGTACGCGGCTAACCACTTAACGGGCGTACGCGCCATTGCCTGCATGACCTCCACCGGTTACACGCCGCTGATTGCCTCGCGCATTCGCTCAGGCTTACCAATTGTGGGTTTGGCTCACAGCCCCATCGCCCAGCGGCGCATGGCGCTTTATCGCGGTGTGGTCTCGATCCCGTTTGATACCACTCACATGGAGGCCGCCGACGTCAACAAAGAAGCCATTAAGCTGCTGAAGGCACATGGATTGGCACGCCCTGGCGAGCATGTCATCCTTACTCGCGGCGACCATATGAACGCCCACGGCGGCACCAACACCATGAAAGTACTGGCCGTTGACGCCGAATAATTTTTCTTCAGGAGACCCCACCATGACTGACGCCCGCCCTCCCCGCCAAGCCGTGCGCACGCTGCAACCGCGCAAGCGTATTGCGCTGATTGCCCACGATGGCAAAAAAACTGAGATGCTGGAGTGGGCGACGCGCTGGCAAGATACACTGAGCCAGCATACGTTGATTGGTACGGGCACTACCGCCGAGCGGCTTAAAACCGCCCTGGGGCTAGAAGTAGAAGGCTTAATGAGCGGCCCGCTGGGCGGCGACCAGCAGATTGGCGCGCGCATTGCCGAGCAGCAGCTCGACGTGCTGATTTTCTTCTGGGACCCCTTTGCCCCGCAGCCCCACGACCCGGATGTGAAAGCCCTGCTGCGCTTGGCGGCGCTATGGAACGTACCGGTGGCGTGTAACGCCGCAAGCGCCGACTTCCTGCTCTCCTCGCCCTATCTTAGCGAGCGCTACGACATGTCGATTCCCGATGCGGACGCCTGGGCCAAGGCACGCACGGTATAGCCTCCCTGAAACTCTATCGGGTACGCAGGTGACGCGATACCACCTGCTGCCCGCACTGGTAGGTTCCATTCATCGCACCCAGCACGCACTGCAGCGTTAACTCCGCAATTCGATCGTAATCCTGCAACGCAGAATTCACCGGTTGGGGCAGGAAATCTAACAGGCGGTGGTCACCAAAGGTGGCTAACCGCAGCGTCTCTGGCAGCCCACCCTGGGCAAGCAGCTCATCAAACACACCCTCCATAAGCGCGTAGGAGGCCGTCACCAGCGCATCAACCTCACCTACCGCCAAGGCTTGCTTAGCCAGCTCAACGCCCAGATCACGCTCGTAACGCTCGCCGCTAAAGGTGACTGCCTCAACTCCCTGACCTTCTAACGCCGCCAGGAAACCGGCGCGGCGCTCGCGGCTCACCGACAACTCTGGCATGGCATCTAACCAGGCAATGCGCCGCGTTGAACTCGTCATCACCGAACGTGTTAGCGCATAAGCCGCTTCATGATCATTGCTCACCACGCTGGCAAAGCGCTCGGGCGTCAGACCACGGTCCATGCCCACCACGCTCCACCCTTCATCGGCTAAATCCGCGTAAAAGGTGTCGTTTTCGGGCAGGCAGCTCGCGGTAATCAGCACTTCACAGCGCTGGGCGCGCAGCGCTAGGGCCAGCGTGCGCTCGCTGTCTGCGCAGTCGTCAGAACTCACCACCAGCAGCTGATAGCCGCGCTCGCGGGCGCCGCGCTCCAAGCGTTTAGCGAGGCGCGCATAGCTGATGTTTTCCAAATCCGGCACGATCAGGCCAATCAAACGGCTAGCGCCACGGCGCAGCGCAGCGGCCTGGGGGTCAATGTGGTAACGGTGCTGACGCACCACGGCCATGACTTTGTCGATGGTGGCTGAACTAATGCGCCGCTGTTCAGCTTGGCCGTTGATTACATAGCTTGCCGTGGTGCGCGAAACCCCGGCGAGCCGGGCAATATCGGCAAGTGTCATGCTGGTTTCTCCCTAAATGAAGACGGCAGTTTAGCAGCCGTTTTACCCTCTTCAGACAAAAGTCTAAAGAAACAACCCTTGTGCCTAAAAGTGAATCGATTCAGCATAGCCAACTAACCACAGGTGACACGATTCATCCAGCTAACCTTAACGATCTACGACTAACATCTTATGCGCGCACCTTCGCCGCCAATCGCAGACGTTGCTGTTGCCTGACCGCGTTTACAGGAGACCCCTATGTTGACACTCGGCCCCGATGACATCTTGCTCGACCGCCATGCGGACCACTGGCAAGCTGCGCTCGACAGCGCCGCCAACGCGCTAGCGGATGCTGGCTTGGTGGCGGCCGAGTACCGCGACGGCCTCCATGACCGTGAAGCGCAGTCGTCCACTTATCTAGGCAACGCCATTGCGATTCCACATGGCACGCCTGACAGCCGCCGCCATGTAAAGCGTACCGGGGTGCGGGTGCTGCAGTTTCCGCAAGGTGTTGAGTGGCACGATGGCAACACGGTGTACGTACTGGTCACCATTGCAGCGCAAAATGATGAGCATCTGGACATTCTGCGCCAGCTGACCCACGTTCTCGACCGCGATGGTGTAGCCACTAAGCTGGCCAGCGCCAGCTCCGCCGCTGATGTGGCTCGACTGCTATCCAAGCCGACACTGGCACCTCGCCTGGATGCCGATACGCTATGCATTAACTTTCCCGCCCGAGACCCGCAGGAACTGGCCCTAGCGGCGGCAGCGCGGCTACGCCAAAGCGGCTGTGTGGATAACGGCTTTATCAGCGCAGTTGCTGGCACCCAGCCCCAGTGGCTGGGCAAAGGCCTGTGGCTTTCAAGCCACGCCCAAGGTGTCAACCATCCTGCACTAGGTGTAGCGACGCCCGCCGACACCACGCTTGAGCATAGCGGCCACCCGGTTCATGCGCTGTTCTGCCTCGCCGCCAGCGGCGATGCCCACCGGCCGCTGCTTGAGCAGCTCATGGCGGTACTAGAGAACGGCGAAAGCGAGAGCTTTGTAGGCAAAAACAGCGCCCAGCTTCTTGCGGCATTGGCTGGAGAAACCGCCAGCACTCACACCCGGCGCGTGCGCGTATTGAACCCCCACGGCCTGCATGCTCGCCCGGCCAAACAGCTGGTACAGATCGCCCGTGCCCAGCCCATGCCCATTAATGTGCGCCTGGAAGAAGGCAGCGCCACCACCGTCTCTGCCGCCAGCCTGACCAAAGTGATTGGTTTGGGTGCGCGCCGCGGCCAGTGGCTGACTTTCTCCGCCGAGGGCGAACAAGCGAGCGCCGCGCTAGACGCCATGGCCGCCGCCGTCGAAGAGGGCTTGGGTGAAAAAGTCACGCCGTTCGACGGGGGCCGCGATGCCACGCCCGCCGCCAACGCCAGCAAGCCTGCCGTGGAGCCGCTGGCCGCCGATAAACCGCACACCGGCGTGGCAGCCTCGCCAGGGTTAGCGATTGCCCCGGTGTTTGTTATTCGCCCAATGCAGTTTGATTACCCTGAGCATGCCAGCGACCCCACCCAAGAGATCGCACGCTTAGAGGCCGCCCTCAAAGAGGGCGCTGCCCAGCTGCAGGCGCTGGTACACAACGCCCCTGGCGGCGAAGTAGCCGATATTCTCTCCATGCACGAAGAGATGCTCGACGACCCCGAACTGCACCAGGCGGCGATTGACGCCATCCGCGAAGGCCGCTCGGCGCAAGCGGGCTGGTGGGAGGCCATCGACACCGCCGCCCACGCCCAAGAGATGCTGGCCGACCGCCTGCTGGCGGAACGCGCTGCCGACCTGCGCGATGTAGGCCGCCGCGTGCTCGGCGTGCTGTGCGACGTTACCCTGCCCGAGCCGCCCGACCACCCCTATATTCTGGTGATGGACGATATCGGCCCCTCTGATGTGGCCCGCCTAGACACCTCCCGCGTGCGCGGCCTGCTGACCGTTCGCGGCGGCGCGACCGCCCACAGCGCCATCTTGGCACGTGCGCTGGGCATTCCTGCCGTGGTAGGCGCCGGTGAAGCGGTGATGGCGCTGCATAACGGCGGCATGATGATTCTGGATGGCGAGCGCGGCCGGGTGACCTCGCAGCCTTCCGAGGAGCGCCTGCGCCGCGCCGAGCAGCAGCTGCTCGACCAGCAGCAGCGTGAAGCAGATGCCTGGGAGCTGCGCTTTGAGCAAGCGCAAACCCGCGACGGCCACAAGGTGGAGGTGGCTGCCAACCTGGGCAACACTGCCCACGCCACCGATGCGGTAGAGCGCGGCGCGGAAGGGGTCGGCCTGCTGCGCACCGAGTTCCTGTTCATGGCCTACTCCAGCGCTCCGGATCTCGCCACGCAAATTGCCGAATACCGCGAAGCCACCGATGCGCTGAATGGCCGCCCGCTCGTCGCCCGCACCCTCGACGTTGGCGGCGACAAGCCGCTGCCCTACTGGCCGGTGCCCCAGGAAGACAATCCCTTCCTTGGCCTGCGCGGTATTCGCCTAGCGCTAACCCAGCCGGACGTACTGGAAACCCAGATTCGCGCACTGCTGATAGCGGCCGTGGGCAAACCGTTGCGCATCATGCTGCCGATGGTCAAAGATGTGGCCGAGTTCCGCGCCGCGAAGGCGATCTATGACCGCCTGCTGAGCGAAATCGCCCCCCAGCAGCGCGCCACCGACGTACAGCTTGGCGTGATGATTGAGGTGCCCTCAAGCGCCCTATTAGCGCCAACACTCGCCGCAGAAGTCGACTTCTTCTCCGTGGGCACCAACGACTTAACGCAATACACCCTCGCAATTGATCGTGGCCATCCGGAGCTTTCTGCCCAAGCCGATGGCCTGCACCCGGCGGTACTGCGGTTGATTCAAATGACCGTCGAAGCCGCCCACGCACAAGGCAAATGGGTTGGTGTGTGTGGTGAGCTGGCTTCTGATGCCATGGCCGTGCCGGTTCTGGTGGGCTTGGGTGTTGACGAACTCTCCGTCAGCGCACGCCAAATCCCGCTGGTCAAATCCCGCCTGCGCGAGTTTGATCTTGCCCAAGCCCAGGCGAGCGCCCAGTTAGCGCTGAGCAAAGCCACCAGCGATGAAGTCCGCGATGCTCTGGAGGCCAGCTAATGGCAAGAGTCGTCTGTATTACGCTGAACCCAGCGCTAGATCTCGCCTTCAACCTGGATGCGCTGACGCTGGGGCACGTCAACCGCCCCACCGGCGCGCAGCTGGAGGCCGCAGGTAAAGGGGTAAACGTCGCGCGGGTATTGGCAAGCCTGGGCCACGAGGTGGTCGTGAGCGGCTTTTTAGGCGAAGAGAACGACGCCCCTTTCAGCCTCGCCTTCCCCCGTTACGGCGTCGAAGATGCTTTCGTCCGGGTGCCGGGTAACACGCGCATCAACGCAAAACTGGCCGAGCAGAGCGGCCGCGTGACCGACATCAACGGCCCCGGCATGCCCATCGAAGCCACCCATCTGGATGCTTTACGCACCATGTTAAGCAGCCTGTTTGAAAGTAGCGCGCCGCCTCAATCCGTGGTGGTCGCAGGTAGCCTGCCTCCCGGCATCGACCAGTACACGTTTAGCGAGCTGCTCACCTTTCTAAAAGGTTTCGGAGTACCACTCTGGGTAGACACCAGCGGCCCGGCGCTGCTCACGGCGATTGCCGCGCAGCCTGCAGCCGTGAAGCCGAACGAAACTGAGCTGGCCGACTGGGCGGGCAGCGCGCTTGATAGCGACCAGCAGCGCCAAGCGGCTGCCGAGCGGCTGCACGCCAGCGGTATCGAACACGCGCTGATTTCAGCAGGTGCCGAGGGTGTTCTATGGGTGAGCCAGCACGGCACTTGGCAATCCACGCCACCCACCGTCATCGCCACCAATACCGTTTGCGCGGGTGACACCTTTGTGGCGGGCATGCTCCACGGGCTGCTGAGCCACCACTCGCCCGAAGACACGCTTCGCTTCGCCACGGCGCTGTCTGCCGACGCGGTACGCCATGTTGGTGTGGGCACGCCCCACGCCGATGATTTTGACTCACTCCAACAACAGACCCGGGTACGGCGTCTTGACGACACCCACACCGAGGGAGCCACGCGATGAACCTGATTCTGATTACCGCCTGCCCCAGCGGCATGGCGACCACTTTTCTAGCCGCTAAGCGCTTAGAACAAGCGGCCACACGGCTGGGCTGGCACGTCCATGTGGAGATGCACGGCGAGATTGCGCCGCTGCAAGCCGCCAGCGCCGAGCAAATTGCTAACGCCGACTTAATTGTCGTAGCCGCCGACCACGTGCCCGCTCCAGAACGTTTCGAAGGTAAGCGGCTGTTCCAGGCCCCCATTGCCAGCGCCCTGCCCGACCCCAGCGCCTTTTTAAGCCAGGCCAAGCGGGAAACGCCGATTTTCAGCGCTCCGGCAGCCACAGCGGCTACCCAGGCAAGCAGCGCGGGCGGCAAAAAAATTGTCGCCGTCACCGCCTGTCCCACCGGCGTTGCCCATACCTTTATGGCAGCAGAAGCGCTGGCGGAGGCGGGTAAAGCCATGGGACACCAGATTCGCGTGGAAACCCAGGGCTCGGTGGGCGCACAAAACAAACTGAATGAAGAAGAGATCGCCGCCGCCGACGTGGTCGTATTAGCCTGCGATATCGAAGTGGACCCCACTCGTTTTGCGGGAAAACGTATTTATCGTACGTCCACCAGTAACGCCCTGAAAAAGCCACGCCCGACGCTTGAAGCCGCCTTTACCGACGCTGTGGTGGAGCACGGCACCAGCGCCGCCAATGGCGCATCGGCCAAAAAAGGCATGAAAGAGAAAGGCGTCTACAGGCACCTGCTTACTGGTGTTTCCTTTATGCTGCCCATGGTGGTGGCAGGCGGCTTGTTAATTGCCCTCTCGTTCGTGTTCGGTATCGAAGCGTTCCAAGAAGAGGGAACGCTTGCCGCCGCGCTGATGCAAATTGGTGGTGGTACCGCGTTTGCCCTGATGATTCCCGTGCTGGCAGGTTATATCGCCTACTCCATTGCCGACCGCCCTGGTATCGCTCCCGGTATGATTGGCGGCATGCTGGCCGCCAATATTGATGCTGGCTTTATCGGCGGCATTTTGGCCGGTTTCTTGGCAGGCTACGTGGCCTTGGCCGTGACTCGGTACGTTAAGCTGCCCGCGAGCATCGAATCCCTCAAGCCCATTCTGATTATTCCCTTTGTGGCCAGCCTCGTCACAGGCCTGACCATGATCTACGTGATTGGGGAACCCGTGGCCGCCATTATGGCCGCCCTAACCGGCTTCCTCTCCTCTATGGGGTCTACCAATGCGGTGCTACTGGGGATTTTACTGGGTGCCATGATGTGCTTTGACCTAGGTGGCCCAGTGAACAAAGCGGCCTACACCTTTGGCGTGGGCCTGCTCGCATCACAAACCTATGCGCCCATGGCAGCCATTATGGCAGCGGGCATGGTACCGGCCATTGGCATGGGCATTGCGAGCTTCGTGGCGCGCAATAAGTTCTCGGCCCCCGAGCGGGAAGCCGGTAAGGCGTCTTTCGTACTGGGCCTGTGCTTTATTAGTGAAGGGGCGATTCCGTTTGCGGCAAAAGACCCGCTGCGGGTGATTCCCGCGTGTATCGCCGGTGGCGCGGTCACGGGTGCACTCTCCATGCTAGTCGGTGCCAAGCTTATGGCCCCTCATGGCGGCATCTTCGTCCTGCTGATTCCTAATGCGATCACCCCGGCCCTGCTCTACCTGGGTGCCATTGTCGTAGGCTCTCTGATTACGGGCCTTGGCTACGCGTTTATCAAACGTGGTGCCGCACAAGTGGCCGTTGCCAGCTAAACGCTGCACACTGAGGGCGAAATGTTCTTGCCCTTTTGCTTCTGCTTTTATGTTGATTGGGCGGCCATATTAGAGCCGCCCACCCCTTTAGCGTTTTATTCACTACTTTTCTTACAATTAATCGTTTCTAGGTGTTTCAAACAGCTCAACATGTAGTATTTTTACATAAATAATAGCGACGTTACGGGGAGTGTTTTCGCCCTCGCCAGTGATAACGATGTACACCAGATGCAAAAACAACAGGACCGCCCGTTATGTTTCAACTCACTCGCAGTGTCACTTGGCAGGCTCTTGAGCGCCTGCGCGACAAAACGACTCAAGACCGTATCCGAGATTATTTCACCAACGACCCACAGCGCTTTGAAAAAATGAGCCTGCGCGTCGGCGGCCTATTTCTCGATTACTCAAAGCACCACGTTTCTGACGAGGTGCTCGCTAAGCTGATTGAGCTAGCTGACCACTCTGCACTGGTACAGCGACGTGCCCAGATGTTCTCGGGGGACATTATTAACGTCACCGAAAACCGTCCCGTACTTCACACGGCTCTCCGCCATTTAGGCGATGAGCCCGTGTATGTGGATGGCGAAGACGTGATGCCCGAAATTACCCGTACCCGCGAGCAGATCAAAGCGTTCTCCGAAGCGGTGCGTAACGGCGAGTGGAAAGGCTATGACGGCCAGCGCATTAAAGACGTAGTGAATATCGGTATTGGTGGCTCTGATCTAGGCCCCAATATGGCGGTCCGTGCCCTGTTGAAATACCGCCACCCAGAGCTGCACTTCCACTTTGTTTCCAACGTGGACGGCACTCATATTCAGAAGGTGCTATCACGACTCAATCCCGCCACCACGCTCTTTATTGTTTCTACCAAAACCTTCTCCACCCAGGAAACCCTGCTAAACGCCAAGACCGCACGGCGCTGGTTCCTGGAAAACGCCGGAGAAGACGCCGACGTCGGCGCGCACTTTATTGCCGCCTCTACCAACCGCAAAGCGGCGATGGAGTTCGGCATTCGTGAAGAGAACGTGTTCGAGTTCTGGGCCTGGGTAGGCGGCCGCTACTCCATGTGGTCATCCATCGGCTTGCCCATTGCGCTCTCTATTGGCTTTGAAGGCTTTATTGAGCTGCTGGAAGGCGCTCACGAGATGGACCGGCACTTTATCGAAGCGCCCTTCGCCCAGAACATGCCGGTACTGATGGCGCTGATTGGCATTTGGTACATTAACTTTATCGGTGCCGAGACCCAGGCCATCGTGCCCTACGATCAGGCGCTGAACCAGTTGCCTTCCTTCCTGCAGCAATTGGATATGGAGTCTAACGGCAAGTCGGTGGATATTTTCGGTCATCCGGTCAATTACAAAACCGGCCCGATTGTGTGGGGCCAAACCGGCTCTAACGGCCAGCACGCGTTCTTCCAGCTGCTACACCAGGGCACCCGCTATGTGCCCATCGACTTTATCGCCTCGCTCAAGCCGGAACCCGGCGTGGAAGACCACCACTTCGCGCTGCTCACCAATATGCTGGCACAAGCCAACGCCTTTATGGAAGGCAGCCAAGGCGACAGCAAAGAGCTCAGCCAGCTCGACCCCTATAGCTGCCCAGGCAACCGCCCTTCCAGCACGCTGCTACTCGACGAGCTGACGCCGAAAAACCTCGGCGCGCTGATTGCGCTCTACGAACACAAGGTGTTCGTCCAGGGCGTGATTTGGAACATCAATTCGTTCGACCAATGGGGCGTGCAGCTGGGCAAGCGCATCGCCGGAGAGATCAGCGAGCGCATCGACGCCAACGCCGCCGACTTCGATGCTTCTACCCAGGGGCTGCTAGAGCTGGTGCGTGCTCACTTTCCCAGCACGGCGCATCAAACCCAACATGCAGAGCCAGCGAGCAGTGATAAAAAACCGGCGCGGAAGAAGCGCTAGGCTAAAAGGTAAGTAAACACAGCGCCTTGGCAGACTGCCAGGGCGCTTCTGCAATATCTCTTGTCATATTGTACGAGGTGAACGTCATGCAGCATCTTCACCAAGCCATCCAACGCTGCCCGAGAGTTGCGGTATACGGCACGTTAAAGCACGGCCATCGCAATCATCATTGGTTAAACGGCGCTGGCATTCTGGGCCAAGACCATTTAACAGAGATCACTCTTTACGACCTTGGCCCCTACCCAGGCGCTAAGCTCACGCCTTCTACAGGCGTTGTGGTGGAGGTGTATGCCATTAACGCTGATCAGCTAGCGCGGCTCGATGAGCTAGAAGATTACCTGCATCACTCTCCTGCAAAAGGGATGTACGACCGGACGGTGTTAACAACACAGTATGGCGATGCATGGTGCTATATCTACAACCCAACGGTTGATGCAACGTCGTTGATCAAGAGCGGAAAGTGGTAAAACAGTTTAAAGAAGGGCCAGCGCCTCTTCTGTACTCACAATCTCTGCATACTCCCCGTCTAAATTCGCCAGCGACATCGCATGCACCTCATAGGCAGTACGATAGGTGCCGGCGTAATCTCGCTTTGCAAACGTGAAAGTGGCTGTACTGACCGCTTGGTTGCGGTGCTGCGCAAACCTCATATACTGTATTTATGAACATATATGTTGATACTACGTACGAGGTGGCAGATGACATCACTAGATCCCTCTCGCGCGACCGTGCATAAAGGGCGCGGTGCAACCTATGACCCGCATAACCGCTTTGCCCCTACCCACAGCGTGGCGGAGGATGACGGCTGGTGGCAGGAAGAAGCCTCTAGCTCGCTGGCAACAGAAGTACGCGAGGAAGCCAGTAAAAGCGCACTCTCTTGGAACAACTCGCCAGATTTGCCTTTTGATCGTTCGCTTAACCCTTACCGTGGTTGTGAACATGGCTGTGTCTACTGCTATGCGCGCCCCTCCCACGCTTATTGGGATTTTTCGCCAGGGCTGGATTTTGAAACCAAGTTGATCGCCCGCAGCGGGCTGGTGGAACACTTAAAAGAGGAGCTTTGCCACCCTCACTACGTTTGCCGCCCGATAAACCTATCCGGCAATACCGACTGTTATCAGCCGCTAGAGGCCACCTACCAAACCACCCGCCGTTTGCTGGAATTACTGCTGGCTTGCCGCCACCCTGTCACGCTTGTGACAAAAAGCACACTGGTGCTGCGGGATTTGGATCTCTTGGCAGAAATGGCCGAGCATCGCTTAGTGCGGGTATTTGTCAGTTTAACCAGCCTGGATGCCAACCTTAAACGCACGTTAGAACCCCGCGCGGCATCGCCTCAGGCGCGTTTGAAGGTGATCCGACAGCTAAACACAGCGGGCATACCGGTGGGCACGTTGGTGTCACCGATTATTCCGGGGCTTACCGACCACGAAATTGAGCGAATTTTGGAGGCTGCAAGCCGTGCAGGGGCGCGCACCGCCACTTGGATGCTGCTGCGACTCCCCAATGAAGTCGCTCCCCTATTTGAAGCTTGGCTGGAAGCCCACTACCCCGAGCGAGCGGCTAAAGTGATGAGCCTCATTCGCCAGTGCCGAGGCGGCCAGAACTACGACGCGCAGTTTGGTAAGCGCTTTCGCGGTAAAGGGATATTTGCCGACTTGATCGCCCAGCGCTTTAACCGCGCAAGTCGCCAGTGGAACATGCAGAACCGCACCGAACAGGGATTAAACACTCGGGATTTTTGCCCACCCCGGGCACAGGGGGATTTATTCATTTAAGCTAGGCAGCACACTGATTAGTTGCCGCCAAGGAAACCGAATGCCCCCGCTCAGCAAAACCAAGTCGAGTTTTTACCGCCGCTTATATGTGGCACATTTAATTGCGCAAGGTGTCGCGAGCGTGCCCGCCCTTATTGAAGCCACCGGCATGCCAAGGCGTACCGCGCAAGATACCATCACCTCCCTGGCAGAACTGGATATCGAGTGTGTGTTCGAGAAAGGCGAAGGCGAACGGCATAATATTGGCCACTACACCATAAAACACTGGGGCGCCATTGACTCGCATTGGGTAGCCGTTAATGCGGAGCGTTTGGGGCAAGCGCTGGGCTATCGTTAACCTCGTCAGTTTCCGCCCACGCTAGCCTTGCCGCATTGAGTGTAACGCTAAGCGAGCTGGCTGCCATGGCCAGCACGGCCACCAACGGCGGTATCGCCATCACCACCACTAACCCCAGGGCTAAAGTGTTGTAAAGCGCTGAAAACGCAAGATTTTGCACCATTGCCCGACGTGTACGCTTGGCAATGCTTAGTAGCCGCACCACGCCACCCACTCCTGGCGTTAGCAACTGCGCAGCGGCCCCCTCCCGAGCAGCCTCGCTTGCCTGCATAGGGGCAACACCAACTCCTGCGGCAGCCAAACTGAGTGTATCGTTAACACCATCTCCCACGTAGAGCGTAAGGGATGGTAGCGCAGTTAGGAGTTTTGCTTTAGCTTCCGGTGAGCGCTGCGCGTAGCACGCTTCTTTGGGTAGCCCTACCTGCTGACCCAGCCAAGTCACGGGACCTTGGCGGTCACCGCTGATCATCGCCAGCCCATAACCTGAAATTTGTAACTGCTGTATGGTTGCTTGGGCATCAGATACCGGCTGATCAGCTAGGTATAGCGTGGCAAGCCAGCCTTGACTGTCAGCCACTACCACTTGAGAGGCAAAGTCGTAAGTGGGGTCTTGGGCGCGCTCAGGCAAGTCTTGGCCTTGCTGTTCAAGCTGCCCCCCCACCCATGAGGCGCTGCCTAAAGACCACTGCTCACCGTTAGTAAACGTCATTCGCTGACCTTTACCAGGGTACTCTTCTAGCTCCTCTAACTGCGCAACCTTATCGTTTGCATGGCTTTCAGGATTAGTTGCCCAACGCAGCAGGCCGTAAGCGAGTGGATGCTCACTTTGCCTAACGGCGGAACATAACATCTGCTGAAAGTCGGCTTGGTCTTTGGGGTGACGCAGGACAGCATGCAGCACGCTATGCTGACCACGGGTTAGCGTGCCGGTTTTATCAAAAGCGATGGCACGCACGTTGGCGAGAATTTCCAGAGCCGCGGGGTCGCGTAGGGCAACACCTTGCTGCATCGCTTGGCCACTGCCGGCTAGGCTTGCCAGCGGCACCGCAAGGCCTACCGCGCAGGGGCAGGCTACCACTAATACAGAAAGCGCACGCACGGTGGCTTCTTCCCACCCCACCCCAAATAGCAACGCAGCAGGCAGCGTCAAAACCCCAAGCACCAGCGCGGCAGGGCTTAACCAAGCGGCAAACCGTTCGGCTAAGGTTTGTAGTTCGCCCTTTTGGGCCTGAAAGCGGCGCATTTGTTCGCACAGCTTATCTACCCGCCGCTGTCCAACCGGTGCAGTGACCCGAAGTTTAAGGGGAGCTGACCCACTTAAGTAACGGCAGCCCGCATACACCTGCTGGCCCGTAGCAAAGAAGCGCGGCACGCTTTCGCCGGAGAGTGTCGCAGTATCTATCCAACCAGATGTTTCCAGCGTACCGTCCAGGGGAATTGCCTCACCTGGGAGCACGTCTATTTGTGCGTCCAGGGCAATTTCTTCAACGGGTAACCTTACCGGCTGACGATCCTGCCAAACAGTCACCTCCACGCTGGGTAGCGCTAGCGCATCGAATGCCTTTAACCCCCGTTGCCGGCAAAAAGTCTCTACTAGGCGACCAACCAAAAGCAGCACAATCAGCATCACGGCGGTATCAAAATAGACCTCCACTGAGCCACGCCATAAAAGCCCAGTTGAAACCACTACCGCCCCCACAACCCCTAAACTGACCAGCACATCCATACCTGGGCGCTTGGCAAGCAGCGTGCGCCAACCGGCTCGGTAGAATGGCAGACCAGCATAAAGCACCACGGGCAGCGCAAACGCCCCAGAGATCCACGCCACTACACTCTCTATCTGAACAGTGGGCAGCGCACCGGCGTATATCAGCAGTGAAGCCAGCATGGTCCACATGCCAAACACGGAGCCAACGATTAAACGAAGCGTCAGGTAGCGGCTCTCTTGCTCAAGGCGCGCATGGGCATCACCAACCGCCTCCAGCGCGGTTAACCGATAGCCAATTTTTGCCACGTGAGGCGCGAGCACCGCTAGCCGAATAGTGTCGGGCACTCCTTTAATCCACACCGTGGCAGTTGGGTAGTGAACGCTAACCTCTGAAACACCCACCAGGCGTTTTAGCACCCCCTCTACAGCCAGTGCACAGCTGGTACACCACATGCCGTGGAGGGTATAGAGTGGCGCTTCAATGACCTCTTCGCACCGAGGCTGCTCTTTATGCATGGCGCAGCCAAATCCCTAGAGACAAGGGGGCACCCCAATGATAGGCAGCGCGACAAACACAACGCTAAGTGCTGAAAACAGGTATAGCCCCGCAGAAACTGCCGCATTAAATCGCGCTCGCCCATGGTGTTGCTTCACTGCTTGCCAACACCCCCAGGTGAGGGCCACCAGCACGGCAGTGGTCAATAGACTGATCAGCAGTAGCCCTCCATTCAGCAGGGTAAATACCCCCTGGTCCGGCGCGGGCGGCGCAGCTTCACAGGCTACTGCGTGCCCTCCATAAACCGCGACAAACCAGATACACCACAGCGTCAAACCAATCACAAAGTGAAGGGGATGGGTTAAACGCAAACGCTCCATTAGAGTTGTCATAGTGCTTAGCCCCCTATCACACGGGGCAGAACAGCAAGCGCCCCTGCTAACACCCAGAAGGTAACCACGTTATAGCGCCATAGCTGTATCACCACCGCAGGCTCAAAAGGCGCATGAACACCCACATAGCCATAACCCACGCGCAACCCTTGCATCACGGTAAGAATAACCGCTAAGCCGCCGTGAAACAGGACGTAGATAAGACCGACCAGCATGATCGCATCGTGGGTGGTTTGGGTTGGCGATAGGTCGGCGCTGTACAGCGCCCAACCCGTCAAGGCTACCTGCAAGGCACCTAGTGCGCCTGCCAAGTAAAAGCCTGAACCCAAACCAGCATCACGCTGCTGCCGAAGCCCGCGTATTAGTTTTACCATCACGCCATAGCCCGCCAGCACTGCAATACCAGCGCCAGCCAAAATACCTAATGAGAGCGGCGGTACCGCTGGCATGCTCCACTCGGGCGACACTGTCCAGAGATAAAACCAGCCAAATAAATAGGAGAGGAAAAAGGAGCCGTTGGCAATCAAAAAGGTGGCCATCGCCCAGACCCCAGGCCCATCCATGGTACGAGAGTGAAGCGGCGGGTCGCCTGGCGCCACGCCCGCTTCTGGTGCGGCTTTGGGGTGCGCGCCATTTTCCCACGACCAGCGCAGCAGAAACACACCCGCAATCAGCGCAAAGATACCTGCTAACGCGTACACGCGGACTAAGAGGCTAATACATACCACTGCCAGCGCTGCTGCTGCGAATAGCGGCCACCAAGAGTTGCCCGGCAGGTGAATAATTTCACGCACTTTGCCCGTAATGGGGTCGGTACCCCACATTTCCCGCCGACCATGGGAAGCAACCGCCAGAGAGTGTTTACCTTCGGCCATGGTGTAGGGAAGGTTAGGGTCATCCCAAAGGGGGTGACGCGTTTTGATGTTGGGCAGGCTGACAAAATTATAGGCACTTGGTGGCATTGTATTAGCCCACTCAAGCGTGTCGGCACTCCATGGGTTATGCTTGGCAGGCTTACCAAAACGGAAGTGCAGCGCGATATCCAGCAGCACCATGGCAATACCAGCTGACATCACAAAGCTACTAACCGATGAGAGCAGGTTATAAATATCCCATCCCATTCCCGTATCGTAGGTATAAATACGGCGCGGCATGCCCAATAGCCCTGTCCAGTGCATAATCAGGAAAGTACCGTTGAAACCCAGGAAAGTGAGCCAGAACCCCCAGCGGCCTAAATTTTCTGATGGCATACGCCCAGAAAAGAGCGGCAGCCAATAATAAAGCCCAGCAATTAACGGGAAGAACATGCCCCCCACTAGAACGTAGTGCATGTGGGCCACCACAAAGTGGGTATCGTGCACTTGCCAGTTAAACGGAACCAACGCCAGCATAACGCCCGTCAAACCGCCGCAAACAAAGATAATCAAGAAGCCCATTACCCAAAGCATTGGCAGTTTCATTTTGGGCTTGCCTAACCACAGCGTCGCCAGCCAAACAAATACTTGAATGGCGGTGGGCACCGCCACCAACATACTGGCGGCAGAGAAAAATGCCTGTGCAAGCTGGGGTATGCCCACAGTGAACATGTGATGCACCCATAACCCGAAGCTAATAAACCCTGTCACGATAATCGCGAATACCACCCAGCCATAGCCAACAATCGGCCGCCCGGCAAATACCGGGATGAGCGTGGAAACAATGCCCGCCGCGGGCAGGAAGATGATGTAAACCTCAGGGTGGCCAAAAAGCCAGAACAGGTGTTGCCATAAGATAGGATCACCGCCGGCCGCCACTTCAAAAAATGGCATGCCCACGGCACGCTCAAGTTCAAGCAATACACTGGCTAAGATTAACGGTGGAAACCCCACCACAATCATTAACGCCATAGCGAGGATATACCAAGCAAATAGCGGCATTTTATGCAGCGCCATCCCCTGGGTTCGGGTACGCAGGATAGAAACGACAATTTCAACCCCTGCCGACAGCGCAGAGATCTCTACAAAGGTGATGCCCAACAGCCAGAAGTCTGAGCCTAAGCCTGGGGAAAATTCGCTGCTACTCAACGGGGTGTACATAAACCAGCCGCTGGACGGCGCCATCTCCAAAACAAGGCTAGACATAAGGATGATGCCGCCAAACAGGTAGCACCAATAGCCTAACGAGGTCAGCCTTGGGCAGACCAAATCTCGCGCGCCGATCATCTTGGGAATCATATAAATCGCCAGCCCTTCCAACATGGGGATAGCGAACAGGAACATCATCACCGTGCCATGCATGGTGGTAACTTGGTTATAGATGTCCGGCGACATGAAGTCTTGATCAGGCATCGCAAGCTGGGTGCGTATAAGCATGGCAAGAATGCCACCCATCAAGAAAAACACCATCCCCGTGACCATAAAACGTAGGCCCAAGGTGGTGTGATTCACAATCGTTAGTGCTTTAAGCCCTTTTGGATTGCCCCAAATGTCGTGTAGGTCATCGTGTAGCTGCTGGGGGTCATGCTCAATGGCTTTATCGTTGACTGTGCTCATGGGCTCAAGGTCTCCAACCAAGCACCAAGGGCATCCAAGGTGTCCGTTTCTATATCGTCATGGGATGGCATCCTATTCCCAGGCTTTAGCGATTGGTGATATTTTAACCACCGACTCACTGCGCCCTCCTCCATAGCCATAACGCCCGCCCCCACCGTCGCGCGGCTGCCCATATCAGATAAGTTCGGTCCCGTCGTAGCACTACTGATGCCAGCTATCTGATGGCAGCTGGCACAATGGGTCATAAAAGCATCGCGCGCGTCATCGTGGCTGGCGTCGGCGGTGGCCACCGCACTAAGCTGCTCTTCTTGGCGCTCCGCTAACCAAGCGTCGTACTCCTCTCTAGGAAGTGCTTCAACAAATAGGTGCATATGCGCATGTCCAACGCCACAAAAC
This sequence comes from Halomonas sp. GFAJ-1, assembly GCF_000236625.2. Taxonomy (NCBI): domain Bacteria; kingdom Pseudomonadati; phylum Pseudomonadota; class Gammaproteobacteria; order Oceanospirillales; family Halomonadaceae; genus Halomonas; species Halomonas sp. GFAJ-1. Next base: position 58,739 of record NZ_AHBC01000039.1, on the reverse strand, counting down.
TCCGCACACTGAGCGCCAAAAACAGCGGGGATATTGGCTTCTAGACGGATTCTATTCACCCTACCGGGGATCATGTCCACCTTGCCGCCCAGGCGTGGTATCCAGAAGGCGTGAATCACGTCCGCACCGGTCACATGGAAATCAACCGGCTCGCCTACGGGCATGACCAGATGGTTCGCGGTTACCACCTCCCCACCTTCAGCGTTGGGATAGCGCACTTCGAACCACCACTGGTGACCAATCACTTCAATGACTTCCGCTGAATCGTCAATCGCCAGCATGCGCTGCCCGGCAGGTACGCCAAACGCCAACAGTGCGATAATGCTGGTCACGGGCAGCACGATACCACCGCCTAGAATCCAGCGGCGAGCAATGCGCCGCTCCTCAACCGGGGTACGCGTTACCTCCCGGGGCTTAAAAGCGTAAAGCCATAGCGCCGTCACGGCGACAAGCACAACCGTTCCGAAACTCAGCATGATCCACCAAATCAGCGCCACATCACGTGCAGCTTGCCCAGCGGGGTCTAGAATAGATTTATCACCTGCACAACCAGCGGTTAAGCCAGCAGCGGCGAGCACTGTCACTAACGCTATTTGGTTGACCCGTTGGCGCGATACGCGTTGAATATTCCGTGAGGCCGTGTAGCAGTTGCGTTCCCTCATTTGCTATTTCCCTTTGTCTGCCCACAGGAAGTGACCATGGCACCAACTCCCCAACGATCGATAAAAAGCCGAGCTTCTCTGGCTGGCCACCCATTGCATCCTGTAATGATCCACTTTCCTGTAGCCGCCTTGATGGCACTGGTAGCAAGCGACCTGGCTTACTGGTACACCAACGACCCCTTTTGGCTGCGTAGCGGCCTTTGGCTGGCGGGCGTAGGCGCTTTTGGTGGCTGGATAGCGTCTATCGCAGGAATCATTGACCTGGTAACCGTTGCCCGCATCCGCCGACTTATCACCGGCTGGAGCCATGCGATTGTGGCGGTTGTAATGCTCTCGCTGGCGTCGTTTAACTGGCTGCTGCGGCTTAATGAACCCAGCGCCATTCTGCCCTGGGGCCTGGCCGTATCGCTGCTCACTGCCGCACTTATTGCGCTGGCTGGCTGGTTGGGAGGCCAACTGGTGTACGAGCACGCAGTAGGCGTGGATGTTGATTAGCAGCCAAGAAGGCGCACTAAGACTTTTCATAAACACTTAACTCCAGTCCAAGGGCTTGGCCAACACAAACCCCAGTACTGCTAAAATACCCGCCACCGCTAGCAACAATGCAAGCAGCGTGGCGGATTTCACACCTTTATGGATTCCCAGCTCCAAGCGTAAAATTAGCCAGCCAAAGCAGCCGTGGGCAGCCACCATCGCCACCACAGCGCCAAGTTTTAGAATTAACCAGCCGCCTAACAACCCATGCAACAGAAATAGCAGCGTGCCCGAAGCAATCGCTGCAAGCGCTGCTGGCGTCGCTACCGAATTGTAGAAAAACCGCGGCATCGGCGGAGCGCCTTGAGCAAAGCCAGCATCTTTACGAAGCTGAAGTGCCTGGCTAAGCAGCGCCGGCAAATACAGAAGTGAGCCGCACCAGATAACCAGCGCGGCAATGTGGAGCAGTTTTAGCCAGGGCATTGCGGCTTCCTTGCGTTGCATTGGGCAGGGATATTTTTACACCATTAACCTTAGTCAACCCAAGCCACTCTGGCTAGCCGTTTAACGCACCGTAATTTCGTAACCTGTGAATTTCCGTAGATTAATAACGCCTGTATCAAACATCAAATACTGCCCTTTCACCCCCTGTAGCACACCTTCAACCAGAGGCTTCTTATCAAAATTATGCGAGACTACCTTGCGAGGGAAAGTGTCGACGGGGTAATGAAAGTGCAGCGGCTTTTCATCCAACGTGCGAATGGCTCCGGCTCCGTGAATCTCACGCAGCTGGGCTAACCCATCAGCCAGCTGCTGAAAAAGCTGGTCGCGCTCTGCGGCTAAATCTAGCGTTTCCACCTCACCCTTGAGCATCGCGCGCCAATTAGTGCGATCAGCCACCCGCTCTTTAAACAGCATTTCGACAAGGCCAGACTGTTGACGCGTATCCACTTCCAGTATGGGTAGCGCTTGAATGGCTCCCTGATCTAACCAACGGGTGGGCATTTGAGTTTTGCGGGTAATACCCACCTTCAGCCCTGATGAGTTTGCCAAATAGACAATATGCGGCTGGAAGCAGTGCTTTTCACCCCACTCAGGCTCACGGCAAGTGCCTAGGTGATAGTGGCAGGTTTCCGGCTTCATAATGCACGTATCGCACTGCGCCAAGCGTTTAAAGCAGGGGTAACAGTGGCCTTGGGCAAAGCTTTTTTTAGTCGCCCGTCCACAGTGAGTGCAAGCAATCGCGCCGCTCCAGGTAAGGCTGAGCCGCTCCCCAATCAACGTATTGAGCAAAAGACGCTGCTCGCCTGCCCGCAAGTGGTAAACCACTGAATCGTCTGGGCTAGCAGGCAGTGCCGCTGCCATTTTAGTTAAGCAACCCTGGGCAGTGGGTGGTTGAGCATTCAGTGACTGGGAAGAGAACAGACTGTCAGTCACGCGTGGCATCCCGGGCTAGTCCTGCCATTTCAGGGGTAACGCCAGCGCCCGTCGCACCCGCCCCGCAGGTGCGGTGCTCAAGGTAGCCAACACGGTTCTCTTCAGGCACATTATTTTCAACCTCAAAACGCATTACTGCTTCCAGGCAAAGCTCTGTCTGTTCTGGCGTTAGGCGACGGCCATCAGGCCATTTACGCAGCGAAACCGCCTGCTTAAGGCTCTCATAAATTGCGGGGGTCATTTGGTTGATCATACGATCAAAAGTCATATCGCTCATCGCAAGCTCCTCGCTCAGCGTTTTCTTCGTTTGGATGAATAATACCAGCCTGACGCCAGCCCCACGAGCAGTCCACCCAAGTGCGCTTCATTGGCAACATTGCCAAAACCTACGCTTCCCGCGACATCCATCATGGTGAACACCATCCAACCCAGCATAAATACCACAAGCATTTGCGGCACAAAAAAGCCGCTACGTGGCACACGGCGGGACATCAGCCATACATGGGCAAGCAGTGCGTAAACAACGCCAGACATGCCGCCAAACAGAACGGTGCCGGTAACATATTGGGCTAAATTGGCTCCAATACCAGCCACCAGAAGCAGCAGTAACATGGTGCGGCTACCTTGAAGCTGCTCAATTTGGCGGCCGAAGTACCACACCCACATCAGGTTGAATATCAGGTGCATCCAGCCAAAATGCAAAAACGCTGGCGACAACAACCGCCATACCTGCCCAGAAGCAAGCGTGTCGCCAAGTGAGCCGTACACTAGTTGCCCACCCGATACGCCCACCGGCACGATGGTGAGCGCCACGATCAGTAGGTCACCAAAAACGCCGGTTAACGCAAAGATGAGCACGCTTATACCGATCATTAAGGCGGTGACGGGTAACTGGCGGATTATCGCAAAAATATTGCGTGACGCAGGTGGACGGGCTTTGGGGGCATCAACAATTAGCGTTTCTCCCCGCTCCCAACGCGCTACTAGGCTCGTTAACTCCGTGTGCTGGCGTGGGTCAGCGACCCACAGCAGCTGTCCATCGGCTTCATCAGTAATGCGGTGCCCAATGCGGTAGTGCCACAATGCCTTACGCAGCTCGCTGGTATCTGCACCTAGGGGTAAAAGCGTTACTGGATGCATGGCGACTTCCTTATTTGCATTTAGGTATTCCCAGCGTCTGCAATCGGTTTGGCCAGCGTACAAACAAAAAAAAACCGGCGGAGGGGGCCGCCGGGTAAAAAGCAAGGGATCATTCAAGGGAACACTTACTCTGATAGCCGGCAACAGGGTTAGTTCAGCAGTTTTGCAAAAAATATGTAACCGTATGTATACTTTGTTATCTTTACTTAATCAAAATCGATTTCCCACGGCTTAGGTAGCGCCCGCTCCTCTTTAGGCACTTGAATCCAAACGAAATGATCAGCGTTCAACGTTTCTTCACCACTCCAACGATAAGCCACTAATCGTCCGTATTTTACTGCACTATAATCCAGGCAGGCGATATTATTAGTGGGCAGCGCTGGAATTCCCTCGCACCAGTAGTGGCCAATAAACAGTGGCGGCTTTTCAGGCCCGTAGTAGCTTAGCCGCTCACGTTCCTGGGGCGTTAAGCTTCGAGACTCCAAGTTTCCAGGTAGGTTATCGGGTTGAAAAACCACGTCCCCCCACTGCTGAGGGTTAGCTGACCAAAAGTGCGCACGAAAACTCTGCCGTGTAAACCCATCCCCTGAGTGAATGGCCACGCCCGGGGGGAGCGGTATATGGGTGCCGCGGGTCAAGCGATCCAGTATCCGAAATGCTTGGGTGGAGGGGTCGGTGGATTCAACTAAGAAGCGGCTGTCCATTCGGGCATCCGGAGCACGCGCTGTTAGCTGGCTAATTAGCTCGTCATCCCAGCAGGCATGCACAACTCGAATACCGTCTAGCTCTAAAAATAGAGGGATCGTTTTGAACCACGCCAGCGTGTCTTCCCACTCGTTGGTGTAGTCCCTATATTGGGCCAGGGTGTCTTCAATAATTCGGTTATGCCGTGGCGTATGCTCCCGTAGCCAGCGCCGGTTACCCCCCGGAGGAGCCGGATGTGTGTAGGCCAGAGCGTTATATTCGTGATTACCCATCACGATGTGTGCTTCGCCCTCCTCCACCATCCGCCGAGCAATAGTCACCGCTAGGCGAATACGCGGGCCGCGATCAATCAAATCACCCAGGAAAATAACCTTTCTGCGCGGGTGGCGGTATACCCCACCGCGCTGGTGATAGCCTAGTTTTTCCAGCAAGGCCGCCAGGGTGGCGCCACAGCCGTGCACATCACCAATTAAATCGTAACCCTCCATACTCAATCCCCTAACCGATGGCTCCAGCCAAGCTTGCTGCGCAGCACTTCATAAAAGTTGTGTCCAATGGGATGCACCAACTGAACACGCTCTGGCTTACGCTTAATCACCAATACATCATCAGGCTTAGCCACTGCTCGGGTTTGTCCGTCGCAGCTAATATGGGGGTAGGAGTGATTAGTTTCACCAATATGTATGCGTATTTCACTGGCAGCATCAATCACGATGGGGCGGCTTGAAAGCGTATGGGGAAACATGGGCACTAGCGTTACCACATCCAGCTTGGGGTGCATAATCGGCCCACCGCCAGAAAGTGCATAAGCGGTAGAGCCGGTAGGCGTGGCGATAATCAGGCCGTCACTACGCTGGCTATAAACAAACTGACCGTCAATAAACAGCTCAAACTCAATCATGCGCACTGCTTTGCCAGGATGCACCACTACTTCATTAAGCGCATCGCCATTACCTACCGCAACACCGTTACGGTAGAGCACCGCGTCCAACAAGAAGCGCTCTTCAACCTCAAACTCCCCCGCCAGTACTTCTCCTACCCGGGTTTCAAGCTCAGACGGTGAAATATCGGTCAGAAAGCCTAAACGCCCACGGTTCACGCCTAAAATCAGCGTACCGCTGCGGCAGAGGGTACGAGCAGCGCCTAATAAACTGCCGTCTCCACCGACCACAATCACTAAGTCACACAGCTCACCCAGCATGCGGCGGCTGGCTTCTGGCTGACCGTGGTCTGGAACAACCGTGGCGGTACGATCTTCAATCAGCACTTTGTAGCCGTGAGAAACTAAGTAAGTAACCAGGCGCGTTAGCGAGTCAACCACCCCATTACTGCCAAGGCGGCCGATTAAACCAATCGTTTTGAACGGCTTACCCTTTCGCGCAAAATCCACTGGTGCAATATGTATCGACGGAGTATCAGGCATGGGCGGCTCTCGCTAGCATCAGCCGACATTATGTAGAGTCGGGCGGTATCGAGCAAATAAGTCGCCTGCCGGCTTTCTGAAGTAACAGGGTCATTATGCTGCGGCTGGGGTTCTACGCTTTAGCCACCATTGATTGAGCCAAAGCGAAGCCATCATGATCACCGCGCCTAAAATAAGCTTGGCAATATCGGCATCGCGATTCCAGATCACGAGATTGACCACCAAACCTGCTGGCACCAGCGCATTGTTCATCACTGCCAGCGTGCCGGCATCCACCTTAGCAGCTCCTTGGTTCCAAGCGAAATAACCAACGCCTGAGGCTACGAGGCCTAGCCAAGCCAATACCCCCCACTGAACGAACGTCGTTGGTAAGGCAGCGGTATTACCAAACAGCAGGAAGGCAGGCAGGGCAATCACCATAGCACCGACAAAGAACCAGCCAAACACGCTATGCCAAGGCAGCGTGGGCGGAAGGTCGGCGGCCAAGCGCCGATACCCAACCTGCCCAATGGCAAAACAGAGGTTAGCGCCCTGTACTACCAAAAATCCTACCCAAAAACCGCTGTCCACACCGTCGTAGCGGATCACACCAGCACCCAGTACGGCCAGCACGGCGGTAACGAGATAGATAGGAGTGAAGCGGCCAAACATAAGATCATCCAGCAGCGCTATATAGACAGGCGTAAAGATGGTAAATAGCAGTACCTCAGGCACTGATAGCAGCAAAAATGACTGATAAAAGAACACATACATAACACCCAACTGCACAGCGCCTAGGGCCATGAGCGCCAAGCGCTGCTTGCCACGAAGCAAGCTGGGGCGCAAAAAGGGAAGGAACACCAGCATAGCCAGGGTAACCCTTACCAAAACAGCGAAATAACTATCTACCTGGCCCGCCAGGTAAACACCAATTAACGAGAATGAGAACGCCCAAAGCGCCGTCACTCCGACAAGGTAGCCCATCGTAAACCTCTTTGTGTATAAAAGTTGACAGTAATTATACGCCTATCAAACACGCTGCCAATGGGCAAATCTGGCTTAATACCCTTTCAACCCTTCTTTTATCGCTGTTTTAACCAGCCAAGTGCATAAATAACCCCAGGCACCCACGCCAATAGTGTTAATAAAAGTGCCATCGTCACACGCTTTCCCCCTCCCCCGGTCAATCCAACCGCAAGAGGTGGCAGCAGTACCGCCAGCGCACTATAGGCAATCTGCAGCGAGGCAGGTTCTGAGACAGGCTGGGGATTCACTGACGCTTTGGGCTTAACAGCCGCCCTTTGCTGAGAGGTTGGCATTGTCGATGAGGGGGGTGTGGGTGGGATAAAGTGTTCTACGGACGATTGAGCAAGTTCCGCTTGCTCCCTCTCCCGCGCCAGCGCTTTACGGTGGGCTTCCTTATCGATTTTCTGCTCTAAGGTATCAGCCCCTTCTGCCAGGTCATCATGATGGCGCTCCCAATCCTGCCAGTCGTGAGGAGTGCCAGACTTAGGGCGTTGACTCCCCGCCCCACGGGCACGCTCCCAGGCTTTCTCCTCCAAGGTGTTAGGCCGCTCTTGGTCGCGATCAAGACCAACGCCTTGGCGATTAAGATACTCACGTGCGTCCATTTCAGACTCCTTACACCCGTTAAAAAGAACAAAAGCGTTGAAAAACAGCTTAGGAGGAGCAACGCAGAACCCGTTAAATCTCCTACAGTATGAAAAGCGTTGGCCCGTTTTGTTTCCGAAAAGTGATTCACTCTCTTAAACAAACTGGCAGGCGATGCACCTTCCCATCATGGGTTGAATAGCATGTCGTAAGGAGTGCCACCATGAATAAGAAGACCCCCGATACTGTTCGCGATATTATGTCTCGTGACTGCTATCGTGTCTCGCCCGAGACCTCGATTACCACGCTCGCACAGGGATTAGCCCTTCACCGCTTGCCCGGTGCGCCCGTCGTGGACGCCTCTGACCAGTTAATTGGCTTTATCTCAGAGCAAGACGTGCTCGGTCGCGTATTAGACAGTATTTACCATGATGATGAGGCGCCTCTGGTTCGCGAATTAATGCGCCAGGAAGTGCTTACCACGACACCGAATAAGAGTATCACTGATCTAGCCCAGGAAATGATGGGGGCCAAACCAAAGATTTATCCCGTCGTTGAGCAGCGGCGGTTAGTGGGTACGGTCACCCGCCGGGATATTTTAATCGCCTTACTGACGATTCGTCGCCATTGAGCACAACCTGACCTTTTATGACTCAATAAGCGCTTATCAAGTTAAACGTTAACCAAAAAAAACCGCTGCTTAATTTAATAAGCAGCGGAAGCAAGGGATCGAAAACAATAGCCAGAACAACACTATTAGCGACTGCTATCACTATGTTGCCTGTACACTCTCAGACACTTTGCTCAGAAAAAGTTCGCAAAACCGCAAAATTTTCGTCTCTCCAAGTGCAGGCGTATACTAGCCGTCACTATCACCGGAAATTATAGGGAGCTAAACATGGCGCTTTATTTGCTGGTGCTAGGGGTCTGCTTACTGGTTATAGGCTGCGTTTTTCTAGCACTAATATCGGTGGGAACGCCTCGTTACCGCACCGAGCCCAAAGATTTAATAGCACTGTTTGATAAAGCACTAGAGAGCCAAGTCAGTGAAACTGAGTGGAATACCATTATCGGCTACCCCATTAGGCACGATGAGTACCTAGACAGCATACGTCGCCGGGCCATGCATTTAATGGATACCCATGGGCGGCGTTGGCAAATTGCCCAAGGGAAATCGTTGCTTAACCAAGAAGGCCATGCGGAGCTTACCGTGCTGCGCGATCATCTAGCCGCCCATACAGCACTGCGAGAGTCTCAGCAACGTTAAGCGCTGGTTTACGCCATAGCCCGTAATAGTCACGAGGAGATCATTATGCCTGGCAGCACTATTCGGCACATCCCGTTGGAAAGTGCCACTAAGCACCACTCCCATGATTTCCATCAAATCGTGATTACGCTGTGTGGCTCTTCAGAATTTGAAATTGAGGGGCTAGGCGGGCGCGTGAACGCTTTTTCAGGCTGTATCGTGCCTGCTAACCATGAGCACTACTACTCGGGCCATGGCCATAACCGCCAGCTTATTCTCGATTTACCAGAAGATGCCCCCGCACTCACCGGTGAGCATCGTGAACTAGTCGCCCTTTTTGATGCTCCGCGTTTTTTCGCCTTGGATAATCCACTTCGCCACTATTTAGCATTTGTCGAGAGCGAGCTGACCCATGGCTTTGACACGCCATCCACCTCTTTCCAACAAGACCGCCTTGCTGCCACGTTATTAGGCTCATTAAAAGCCCGCCTGGGCTCAACTCCTAGCGCTGCCCAGCGCCGCCTTGATCTTGACCTAATCGATCGTTTTATTCGCCAACATTTGGCCGACGAGCTACGCGTGGCCGATTTAGCCAAACTTGCCTGCTTGAGCGAAGCACATTTTTCAGAACGCTTTCGCGCCCAAACGGGCCTTTCACCCTGGCAGTACGTAAAAAGACAGCGCTTAAATGCCGCTAGGCAACTTATTGTTCAAAGCCGGCTCCCGCTGACCGATATTGCCATTCAAACCGGTTTTGCCAACCAAAGCGCGCTCTCTCACGCGTTTCGGCGCAGCTATGGCTTATCGCCCCGTAAATTGCGCCAGGGGGCTACTACGCCGATTGCCTCTCACCCTTCATCATCATTTTCTACTATTTTGCCTACTCCCTTACAGCCGTGAAGCATAGCCGTTGAAGAGTCGTTGGAAAGCCCTAAGAAACTAAACTAAAGTCTAAACAACATCCATCTTGCCGTGAAATTGACACGTTTTGCCATGAAAACGACATACACCCAAGGACGGGGCGTTCTACATTCGGGCGTTAGCTTGGGCACTATGCCCTGCCATCTACTGATCTAGTGCAGAATCAAGGGGGCCTCAATGCTCAATGCCAAAAAAATGCGTGATCCTGCCATCTGGCAAACCGACCTTGATATGTTGATGCAGCGTGTTAGCGACCACTACATCGTGGATGAAGACGCGTTTGTTGGCGAACTGATCAAGGTACTGGATGCCGATCGCGAAGATTTCGCACGCATTGAGACTAATACCGCAGCGCTGGTGCGCGATGTGCGCAAGATGGATACCGCCGTCGACACGATCGACGAACTATTGCAGCAGTACAGCCTGGATACCCACGAAGGCCTGATGTTGATGTGTCTTGCGGAAGCCATGCTGCGTATTCCTGACAAAGCCACCGCTGATGCGCTGATTGAAGATAAGCTTGGCCCGGCTGATTGGCAGTCGCATGTAGGTAAAAGCGAATCTTGGATGGTCAATGCCTCTACCTGGGGCTTACTAATGACCGGCCGCGTGCTTAAGCTTGACCACCCTAAAGAGGGCCAACCGGCTCACTTTATTAATCGCATGGTCAACCGCCTGGGCGAACCCGTTATTCGTCGGGCTATGTACGAAGCAATGAAAATCATGGGCAAGCAGTTTGTCCTGGGGCGCGACATTAATGAAGCCCTGAAGCGCTCCAAACCTCTGTTTAATAAAGGCTACACCTACTCCTACGATATGCTGGGTGAAGCGGCCCGCACCCGCGATGATGCCAAACGCTATTTTGATGACTACGCGCGCGCTATCGAGCAAGTCGGTAAAACCTGTAAATCATTAAGTGATAAGACCCCAGCGCCATCGGTTTCTATTAAGCTTTCCGCCCTACATCCACGCTATGAGTTTGGCCGTCGCGAGCAGGTGCTGGCAGAGCTGGTTGATACCGTCATCACGCTGGTTACCAAAGCGCGTGAGTTGGATGTTGCGGTCACCATTGATGCCGAAGAAGTGGATCGCCTAGAGCTATCCCTTGAGGTTTTCCGCGCGGTGTATTCAAGCAGTGCTGTAAAAGGCTGGGGCCACTTTGGTCTGGTTGTCCAAGCTTACTCCAAGCGGGCCTTGCCAGTTCTTCACTATATTAATCGCTTAGCGGATGAGCAGGGCGACGAGATCCCACTGCGCTTGGTGAAAGGCGCCTACTGGGATAGCGAAATAAAAGAGTCTCAACAGCTTGGCGTTGACGGTTACCCGGTATTTACCCGTAAAGCATGTACGGACGTGGCTTATCTAGCATGTGCTCAGTTCCTGCTGTCGAGCGACACCCAGGGGCGTATCTTTCCTCAGTTTGCTACACATAACGCCCATACCGTTACGACCATTCTTGAATTAGCGAACCACGACAGCCGTCCATTTGAATTCCAACGCCTGCACGGCATGGGTGAAGCGCTCTATGACGCCGCCCTTGAGCGTGCGCCGAAAGGCACTTACTGCCGCATTTACGCCCCGGTAGGCGCCCATAAAGACCTACTTCCCTACTTAGTACGGCGCCTACTTGAAAACGGCGCGAACTCCTCCTTCGTCCACCAAATTGTGGACCCGGATGTGCCGGTAGAATCGCTTTGCCAGCACCCCATTGAGACACTGCGCCAGCAAAAAACGCTCTACAACAAGCGTATTCCGCTACCTAAGGATATTTTTGGCCCGAAACGCCGAAACTCCCGCGGGATTAACCTCAATATCCGCAGCCATTACTACCCGATTAAGGAGAAAATGGCTGAGTTTATGGACAAACAGTATGCGGCCAAGCCGCTGCTGGCATTCGAAGTCAATGACGACGCTGCTAACACTCACAGCGTGACGGTACCATTTGATCGCAGACAAACCGTAGGTAGCGTGCAATGGACCAGTAAAGAGCAAGCAGCGAAAGCCCTAGACGCAGCTTGGGAAGCCTTCCCCCGCTGGGATGCGACACCGGTTGCTGAGCGTGCTGCGATTCTGCGCCGCTTGGGCGACCTGATGGAAGAGCACATGGCCGAGCTGATGACGCTCTGCTCCCGCGAAGGCGGCAAACTGCTCACTGATGGCGTGGATGAAATTAAAGAAGCTGTTGATTTCTGCCGCTACTATGCGATGCGCGCTGAAGAGTCGTTTGGCGAAACCATTGAACTGCCTGGCCCCACCGGTGAATCCAACCGTCTAATGATGGGGGGTAAAGGGGTATTTGCCGCCATTAGCCCCTGGAACTTCCCAGTCGCCATCTTCTGTGGGCAAATCGTTGCAGCGGCGGTTGCTGGCAATACCGTATTGGCAAAACCCGCAGAGCAAACCTCAATTGTCGCCCACCGGGTGATTGAGCTGCTTTACGAAGCGGGTATGCCACGCGACGTGGTGCAGCTACTGCCTGGCGACGGCCCCACCGTCGGTAGCGTGTTGACCTCCGACCCGCGTATCACCGGCGTAGTATTTACGGGTGGCACCGACACAGCACAAATTATCAATCGCGCCCTCGCTGCACGTGAAAACGCACCACTGCCAACGCTGATTGCTGAAACCGGCGGCATGAATGCCATGATTGTCGATTCCACCGCCCTACCCGAGCAGGTGGTCGTCGACGTGATTCAGTCGGCGTTTCAAAGTGCCGGGCAGCGCTGCTCAGCACTTCGCGTCCTTTACCTGCAGGATGACGTTGCCGACCGCGTTATCGACATCTTAAAAGGCGCCATGAACGAACTGCACATAGGCGACCCTCGCGACTTGGGCACCGACGTGGGGCCAGTGATTGATGAAGATGCCCGTAAAAGCCTGCTTGCCCATATCGAAAAATTAAAAGGTGAGAATCGCTTAGTCGCTGAAACACCCATGGCGGCAGAGCACACCCAACACGGTACCTTTGTCGCGCCGGTTGCGTTTACGATTGACAGCATCAACGCCCTTACCCAGGAACAGTTCGGCCCAGTGCTGCACATTGTGCGGTACAAGGCCAGCGAGCTTAAACGTGTGATTGACGACATTAATGGCCGGGGTTATGGACTAACATTTGGGGTACATAGCCGTAACGAATCATTTGCCGCTGAAATAGCGCAGAAAATTCGTGTAGGTAATGTGTACATCAACCGTAATATCATCGGCGCAGTGGTTGGCGTTCAACCCTTCGGTGGTCAAGGGCTTTCCGGCACCGGCCCAAAAGCCGGTGGCCCGCACTATCTGCAGCGCTTTATTACCGAAAAAACCATTACGAACAACACCGCCGCCCTAGGTGGCAACGCGTCGCTGCTGGCGCTAGGCGATGAGTGATCGGCTCATCAATACTTCTAACCTGAACTCCTGAAAAGGAACCGTCTCATGGTTGAAAATAATAGAGCGATTGCCTTCACATTCACGGCCTACCCAGGCCGTGTACTAGGCACAGGGAACATTGCACACAAGCAAAACCACAACCTTTCTGACCACCTTCTTAGCAGGCGCTCTTCGGGGCCAGTAACGTGAAAGAGATAAAGGGTTAACAAAAAAAGACGGCGTTCTTACCGAGCGATACCCGGTAAACACGCTAAACCTGTCGGAGCTAGGGTTGTACGAAAAGTCGGCTAACGCGGGTATTTTTCGACAAAGCCTAGGTCCGTTCTGACGAACTGGAGAAGTTTCATGGCTACTGGTGTTTGGATTAGCTTATTGGGTTACTTTGCGCTAATGATCGCCATAGGCGTTTACGCTATGCGCAAATCTACGTCTTCCTCTGAAGATTACATGCTGGGTGGCCGAACCCTCAGCCCCCAAGTGGCGGCCCTCTCGGCCGGCGCTTCGGACATGAGTGGCTGGTTGCTCCTAGGCTTACCCGGCGCAATGTTTGTCTCTGGCTTGGGGTCGGCCTGGATTGGTATCGGCCTGCTGGTAGGTGCACTCTTCAACTGGATATTGGTCGCACCACGCCTGCGTGAACAGACGATTCACTACGGTAATGCAATTACCATTCCTGCTTTTCTAGCGAACCGTTTCCCAACGCGCGCGCTGGCTCTGCGCACAGTATCAGCTATTGTTATTGTGATCTTTTTCGCCGTGTATACCGCGTCAGGCCTAGTGGCAGGCGGCAAGCTGTTTGAAAGCGCGTTTTCCGGCATATACAACTTCGGTGATATGAGCAACTACGGTATGGGTGTCATGATTACACTCGGCGTGGTGCTTATTTACACCGTTGTTGGCGGCTTCCTAGCCGTGAGCATGACGGATTTCGTGCAGGGCTGCATCATGATGCTGGCATTGGTGATCATGCCTGCAGTAGTTCTATTTGGCGAAGGTGGCGGCGGTTTCTCTCAAGCGTCAGAAACACTCAATAGCGTAGATCCCACGCTGCTATCTTGGACATCAGGACTGACCTTCATAGGGTGGCTGTCTGCCGTTACCTGGGGGCTTGGCTATTTTGGGCAGCCGCATATCATTGTGCGCTTCATGGCTATTCGCTCGCAAAAAGACGTGCCTGTTGCCCGTAATATTGGTATGGCCTGGATGCTTGTCTCGCTAATTGGTGCCGTTTCTCTGGGTATCTTTGGCCGTGCCTTCGCCATTCGTAATGGGTTAGATGTTCAGGATCCAGAAACAATCTTCATTATTTTGGCGGACTTGCTGTTCCATCCATTGATCACCGGCTTCCTCTATGCTGCTCTGCTGGCTGCCGTGATGAGCACGATCTCTAGCCAACTGCTTGTATCATCGTCATCGCTGACCGAGGACTTCTATCGCTTGTTCCTGCACAAAAAAGCGACTGAGCAGCAGTGTGTGGCTGTCGGCCGTGTTTGCGTGGTTCTTGTGGGCGTGGTTGCCGCTATTATCGCTTCTGACGAAGACTCTCAAGTACTGGGGCTGGTCAGTAACGCCTGGGCAGGCTTTGGCGCGGCGTTTGGGCCTCTGATCATTCTGTCGCTCATGTGGTCACGTACAAACGGTGCAGGCGCCCTTGCAGGCATGGTAGTGGGTGCTGTCACCGTCATGCTCTGGATTACCTTGGGTTGGAACGGTGAGTTCATGGGTGGCCCGGGTGTATACGAGATCATTCCAGGCTTCATCGCGTCCTTCATCGCCATCCTAGTGGTGAGCAACATGACTGACGACGCTGGTGAATATCAGCATATTGATCGCTAGTAACACGCCGTGAGGCGCAGAGCGTAGAGCGCATTCAACGTATCGAGAGGGCTCCCGCGGGAGCCCTCTCGTGTAGCAAGGAGAGACCCTGTATGAACGAAGCCAATCATCACCTGCAGAGCGACGTGAGTGAACTACGCTCCCGCATTCGCAGCAACTACGACGCCAATGAGGCAGATGTGTTGCACGGGCTTATTGAGCGTATCAAGCTGTCGGAGGACGACCGCAAAAAGGTCGCCGCCATTGGTGCCAAGTACGTAGAGCGTGTGCGTAAGGAAAGATCTCCTTCAATGATGGAGGCATTCCTGGCCGAGTACGGACTCTCAACCACCGAGGGCGTCGGCCTGATGTGTCTGGCAGAAGCGCTGCTGCGTGTGCCCGACGCGGAAACCATTGACGACCTGATCCACGACAAGATCGAGCCCTCTGACTGGGGCGCCCACCTAGGCAAGTCCTCCTCCTCAATGGTCAATGCTTCAACCTGGGCACTGCTATTAACCGGCAAGGTGCTGAGTGAAGACCCCAAAGGTCCTACGCGGGCACTACGCGGGCTGGTACGCCGCATGGGCGAACCGGTGGTGCGTAAGGCGGTTGGCCAGTCTATGAAGATTCTTGGCCGCCAGTTCGTGCTCGGCCAGACCATCGAAGAAGGTATGAAGAACGCCCGCGAACTGGAGAAACAGGGCTACACCTACTCCTACGACATGCTAGGTGAAGCAGCGCGTACCGATGAGGACGCCATCCGCTATCACCAGGCCTATGCCAAAGCGATCACCGCCATTGCAGAGCAAGCCAAGGGCGATGTGCGCGGCAGCCCCGGCATCTCGGTAAAGCTCTCTGCGCTGCATCCACGCTACGAATACACCCACCGCGATACGGTAATGGCGGAACTGGTGCCGCGCGCCAAAGAGTTGGTGCAGCAGGCCGCCAAGGCCAATATCGGCTTCAATATCGACGCCGAAGAACAAGACCGTCTGGACCTCTCTCTCGATGTGATTGAGGCACTAATGTCAGACCCAAGCCTAGATGGATGGGATGGCTTCGGCGTCGTGGTGCAGGCCTATGGCCGCCGCGCCGCACCCGTGATTGAAGCACTTTACGAACTGTCCGAACGCTTTAACCGCAAGATTATGGTACGCTTGGTGAAAGGCGCTTACTGGGATACTGAGATTAAGCTGTCCCAAGAGATGGGCGTGAAGACCTTCCCGGTCTTCACGCGCAAGGTCAATACCGACGTCAGCTACATGGCCTGCGCCCAAATGCTGCTCGACCGTCGCGACCGCATCTACCCGCAGTTCGCTACGCACAACGCCCATACCTGTGCCGCTATAGCACAGATGGCAGGCAGCGACAAAGACAGCTACGAGTTTCAGCGCCTGCATGGCATGGGCGAATCGCTGCACCACATCGTTAAAGAGACAGAAGGCACACACTGCCGCATTTACGCCCCGGTCGGCGCGCACCGCGACCTGCTGGCCTACTTGGTACGCCGCCTGCTAGAGAACGGGGCAAACTCCTCGTTCGTTAACCAGGTGGTAGATAGCTCTATTCCGCCCAGTGACGTCTCAAAGGATCCGATTGAAGGGTTTAAGCAGCTCGGCAACGATGTTTCAAGCCCGCTGATTCGCCAGCCCGGCGAGCTGTTCGCGCCGGACCGCAAGAACTCAAAGGGCTATCGTATCAACGAACCCGCCTCGATCCTGCCACTGCTCAACGCCCGCGAAGCGTTTGCAGATACCACCTGGACAGCTGGCCCTATGCTGGTGGGCAATCCCGCCCCTCAAGGCCCGGCGCGAGATGCCCACTCCCCTGCCGACGGCAAGCGTGTGATTGGCAAGGTGCATGAGGCCACCCCAGAAGAGGTCGCCACTGCGCTTGACGCCGCCGAGGAAGGCTTCCGCGAATGGTCGGCGCGCCCCGTGGCCGAGCGTGCGGAGATACTGCGCCGTACCGCCGACCTCTACGAGGAGCACATCGCCGAGCTCACCGTGATCACTACACGAGAAGCTGGCAAAATGATGTTCGACGGCATCGCAGAAGTGCGTGAGGCCGTGGATTTCCTACGCTACTACGCCAACGAAGGCGAGCGCCTGGAAGCAGAAGAGCCCGGCAGCGCCCGTGGTATCTTCGTGTGTATCAGCCCGTGGAACTTCCCGTTGGCAATTACGACTGGCCAGATCGCAGCAGCCTTGGTGGCTGGAAACGCGGTGCTTGCCAAGCCCGCCGAGCAAACGCCGCTAATCGCCGCCCGTGCGGTAGAGCTAATGCGTGAAGCGGGTCTGCCGGAAGCAGCACTGCAGTTGCTGCCAGGCGACGGCCCAACGGTGGGCGGCCCGCTGACCAGCGATCCGCGTATTGCGGGTGTCTGTTTCACCGGCTCGACTCCAGTGGCACAGATCATCCACAAAGCCCTGGCGGAGAATGCAGGCCCCGACGCTGTGTTGATCGCTGAGACCGGTGGCCTCAACTCCATGATTGTGGACTCCACGGCGCTGACCGAGCAGGCGGTGCGCGACATCCTGATCTCCTCCTTCCAGTCGGCCGGTCAGCGCTGTTCGGCGCTACGTATGCTGTATGTTCAGGAAGAGGCCCGCGACCGGTTGCTCAACATGCTCTATGGCGCCATGGACTCACTTACCATTGGCGACCCCTGGAATACTGACACCGACGTATCACCCGTGATCGACGCCGACGCCCAGGCCGAGATAAGCGAATACGTAGCCGCCCACGAGAAAGCGGGCAAGGTGCTGAAGAAGCTCTCCGCGCCAACCACCGGCACCTTCGTTACCCCCGCGGTAATTGAGGTTGGGGGCATCGAAGATCTCGAGCGTGAAATCTTCGGCCCGGTGCTGCACGTAGCTACCTTCAAGGCGCGGGATATCGACAAGGTCGTCGACGATATCAATGCCAAGGGTTACGGGCTGACTTTCGGACTGCACACCCGCATTGATGACCGCGTGCAACAGATCGTCGAGCGTATCCATGTTGGCAACGTCTACGTCAACCGCAATCAGATTGGTGCCATCGTTGGCTCTCAACCGTTTGGCGGCGAAGGCCTTTCCGGCACTGGCCCCAAAGCAGGCGGGCCGCTCTATATCACGCGTTTCCGCCGCACTGCCGCCGCTGAGCACAGCGACGCGCCCCAGGGAGATGCCGTGACGCTTCAAGCGCTGCAGGCCGCCTTCGACGGGTTAGATTCACGCAACTGGGCGGTGCGCCCCAATCGAATTGAGGTACTGCGCAAAGCGCTCGCTGGCAAAGGCGGCGTGATCCGCAAGGCGCTGGCTGAAACGGCAGCGTTGGATATGACGCCGCAGACACTGCCGGGGCCGACGGGGGAAAGCAACCGTTTGGCGATGTATCCAAAGGGAGTGATTCTGTGCCTAGGGCCGACCCTGGATATCGCCATTGCCCAGGCTGCTCAAGCCCTCGGCACAGGCTGTGCAGCCATCGTCGTCGCGCCAGGCGCGGCTCAAGTAGTTCAACCGCTGATTGATGCAGGCGCACCCGTGGCCGGGCTTGATGGGAGTGTCTCCGCCGCAACGCTGAGCGAGATCAAAGGCATTGCGGCGGTCGCTGCCGCTGGCGCCAGCGATTGGCCGCGTGAGCTGCTGGTTGCCCTGGCGAAACGCGAAGGAGCCATCATACCGCTTGAGACCCAGACCATCGCACCGGATCGTTTTGTGGTGGAGCGTCATCTGTGCATCGACACGACCGCAGCGGGCGGCAACGCTAGCCTGCTGGCTACGGCCGAATAGGCCCGTCAGCTTTCATTTTTGCAGCTGAGCTGCGGATGAACATCAACATATTGTTCGCTAATCGAGCGCGGATTCCGCACTTAAATTAGCTAAACGATCGATTGATCCTGAGGCCTTCCCGTCTGTTGCGGGAGGGTCTCATTGATGTCAGTGACGCCCGTTTACTTGTGGCGACCTCTCCAGGCTTTCCAAACATCGACCACCAGCCTAACTAACAGCTTCAGCAAAGACTCCCCACAGGCTATTCAAGCCCGCTCGCAGAACTAATTAGGTAGTTTTTGTAATACTTCTTAGCGCTCATTGCCCTAGGTCAATAACTGCTCTGCTACGAGTCGATAAACTTCTTATTAAGATGTGACCCATTAATGAAGTGACTTAATCCGCTAGGAGCAACGCTATGCGCCACCGTACTGTACCTACCCTACTTGCCGCTGGCCTCGCGGCAGCTACACTGGCTACCAGCAGCCAAGCCTTCGCCTATGGCGCCGGTGATTTCTTTACCCGTGTGGGCGTGGCGCAGGTGACTCCGAAAAGTGATAACGGCTCACTAGCAGGAGGCGCCTTCTCGGTCGACGTCCAGGACAAAACTGATTTTGCTTTTACTCTGGGCTATCGCTTCCACGATAAAATCGGCGTGGAACTTCTCGCGGCACTGCCGTTTAAGCACGACATCGAGCTGAATGGCGACAACCTAGCCTCAACGAAACACTTACCACCCACCTTAACGGTTCAGTACTACCCGTTGGGTGGAACCAATGCACGAGTACAGCCTTATGCGGGTGTTGGTATCAACTATACGCACTTCTCTGATGAGAGCCTTGCGATTGGCGATCTGGATTTAAGCAGCTCCTGGGGGGCCGCAGGCCAGTTGGGCATTGACCTGTTAATCGATGATAACTGGGCGCTCAACGCTGCGGCTTGGTACATCGATATTGATACAGACGCAACAATTAATGGCGAGGCTGCTGGCACCGTAGAGATCGACCCGGTCGTCATCATGGCAGGCATTAGCTACCGTTTTTAACGAGTGCGCCACTAGCGTTTAATACGCTAGTGGTAACATCGTTGACACCTAACTGCTGTAAAAAAAGCCCAGCTCGCGCTAGCGTGAACTGGGTTTTTTTCATTGGGTTCAATAATCAAAGGTCAAGTTAATTTTCAGTGACTAAGCGGTCAACCTTTTCAACCGCACGTACTACCAATATCTGGTCACTGGCACGCACCTTCTCTTGGATTAAATACGCGGCCATCGCCGGCGCTATCTCACATTTAGCCGGCATGGCGGCCTTGGCTTCAATCAGTGCGTTGAGCCGGGCAATGAACACAAAACGAACCCACTGGGGCAACGACATCGTGTCGATACAAAAGGGTTCCTGGCTAGCAAATGCATCTGCTGCAGGAGTAGGCATACGCCATAAGTTGGCGGCCTTCATCGAGGCTTCAAGCTCGAGAAGCGCGGTTTGAAGCTGTTGATGGACGCTCATAAATACCTTAGGAATCATCGTGAACATTGAACACTCTGCTCACTATTATCCCAACTCTGTGAGTAACTTGCCACTCGCTTACCGGTAAAAAGAGTTTATTCACAGACTCACAGAAAACCTGCAAGAGGCTGTGGATAAACTATGGAAAGGTGTCGCAGCCGCTACTCCCATGGGGCTTTAGCAAAGTTGCTCAAACTTTAACCACTTGCGGCAAATCGCGGCGATTTTTCTGTCCTGACGGCTGACACTGCTAGAACAGCAAGGTAGAGTGCACGCTTGCAATGTGGAAGGATGTTATGCAACCAATTCAATCCCTTGATGATTTTTTTACCCGCAGCGGTGCTGACGTTTCGCTATTCCACATGGGACGGCGGGTCACTCCCTGCCCCCGGGAAACGCTTCGCGCTTTCGAAAGCGGTGACCAGGCTTGGCCAGAGCCTTGGCAGCACCAGGCGCGTTTGGGTATCGTTTTTCGTTTAGGCGATATGCCAGAGCCTGCTATTTGGTTTTTAGCTCTACCGTTGGATGAGCAAGGCATGCTCTCGCCAGCGCAGCGAGATGGGTTCATCAACCGTCTGTTGGAAACCTTAGGCCGTAATGTAGCGACTGTTGGCACTAAGGCGTTTGAGCGTAAACAAACGGCAGACGTGGATCATTTAATGAAGGATAATCCTCTCGCTTTTACGCCTGACATAACCTTTCAGGCGATGCTAAACGCTCGTGCAACGTTTGCCTTAGGGTTACCCGCCAGCCAGCACCTGGAACCGGTTGAAGCTTACTTCAGCAATCAGCAGGCTATTGACTGGCAAGCATTAGGACTGCAGGGTGTTGCCGACTATGTGGTGCGCATGGAAACCACCGAGGCTGACGCACTGGCGCTTCGGCTGACCACCCTGCCCACCGGCGTTGTTCATTCGTTATGTTACTGTTTAGAACATCAGACGTTCTCTGAAGCGTTAGTATCGGCGCTTGTTAGCCGCGGTGAAATAGCCGCACAAGAAGGCGATATAGAGACGCTAAGCGCCTGTATACGCGCAGTGGGTAGTGCCAATGAAACACACGCTGGCGAGTGGTACAGCAGCTTATTAGAAGACAAAGCAGCCGGTGGGCCGGATGTATTAGCCGCCATTGCAGGCCGCGGCTGGCAATATCTTGAAGATGGTCAGCGTTTACCGCTTTTTCTACAGCGCTTAGCGGAGGATGAACGCACCGACTTTGCTGCTGTGGTAAGAGACATCGCCTTAATACCTCGTCTACGCTTACCGGTGATGATGGCGCTGCGCGATGCGTCACCGGGATCAGCTATACAACAGCGATTAGCCAACATGTTGCCCCGCACTTAACCCGCGGGCGACGTTTTAATGGATTACCCGCAAGGAGTGAGCCGTGAAGGAATTACCCTATCAGGCCAAGGCAGTCATCGGCCGTCGCGAGATGGTGACGTTACCTGAGCTAGGGCTTCACCTCTGCTGCAAAGCCGACACCGGCGCGCGAACGTCTGCGCTCCATGCCGAAGAGATTGAAACCCACGAAGATGCTGAAGGCCAACTATGGGTGAGCTTTATTACCCACAGTGGAGGCCCGGAAACGCCGGCTCACCGCTATCGCCTTCACTTGCACGACCGGCGCCGGATAACCAGCTCTAATGGCCACAGCGAATGGCGCTATGTTATTCGCACCCCAATGCAGATGGGCGATTTAAATTTCCCTGTTGAACTGACACTGACTGACCGTAGCAATATGCGCCACGCGATGCTGCTAGGTCGCCGCGCCATGCGCCGCCTGCTCGTTGCACCCGGTGCCGCATTTTTACACGGTGAACCGTAACTTTTTATATTCGCCTTTTGCTAGGCTTGGAGCCCCCTTCATGCATATCGCTTTGCTATCACGCAATCGCAATTTGTACTCTACCCGCCGCCTGGTCGAAGCGGCAGAGCAGCGTGGTCATACCGCTCGCGTAGTGGACACACTGCGTTGCTACATGAGCATTACTTCGCATCACCCATCGATTCACTATAAAGGTGAAGAGATCGAGCATTTTGATGCCGTTATTCCCCGCATAGGCGCATCGGTCACGTTTTACGGCTGTGCCCTCCTGCGTCAGTTTGAAATGATGGGCACCTACGTTCTTAATGATAACGTCTCGATTACCCGCTCACGGGATAAGCTGCGCTCGCTGCAGCTACTTTCCCGTAAAGGCTTAGGTCTACCGATTACTGGCTTTGCCCACTCCCCCGACGATATCCCTGATTTGATCACCATGGTAAAAGGCGCACCGCTGGTGATTAAACTGCTAGAAGGTACGCAGGGAATTGGCGTAGTACTGGCGGAGACCAATCAGGCGGCTGAATCGGTGGTTCAAGCCTTTATGGGCATGAAAGCCAACATCATGGTGCAGGAATACATTAAAGAAGCGCGCGGCGCTGACATTCGCTGTTTCGTGATTGGCGATAAGGTTGTCGCTTCGATGAAGCGCCAAGCAGCGGATGGTGAATTCCGTTCTAACCTCCATCGAGGCGGCACCGCTAGCGTGATTCGTATTACCCCCGAAGAGCGCTCAACCGCTATTCGTGCGGCTAAAGCCATGGGACTGCGTGTCGCGGGGGTTGATTTATTGCGCTCTAATCACGGCCCAGTGATTATGGAAGTCAACTCATCCCCCGGCCTACAAGGTATTGAGAGCGCTACCGGCAAGGATATTGCGGGTATGATCATTGAGCACATTGAAAAAAATGCCACTCCTGTGCGTAAAGCACCGCCCAAGCCTAAAGGTTAAGGACAAAACGAAAAAATAATCGCCTTTGGGGGTGGCAAATCAGAGCGCCCACCCCCACAATCTGCGTCACCGAAGGAGGTAGACGCTCATGTTTCTCGACAATCGCCAAGTGGCGATGGATAGCGTGCTGGAAGCGCTGGCCGATAGTATTGATTATTTCCAGGACAATATCGAACGCCTGCGCCCGTCGCTACGTGACGCGCTGAAACCGCACTATACTGAGCGGTTAAAGCAGATGCGGACGCTCCAGGAACTCGCCCGTGCGCATCTGAAAATGCTGCCCAGGGATGCCGACGTGGAGCGCGATGACTTTTTATGGCTCTGGAGCCGTCTTAAAAGCTTCGTTGGTAACGATAGCCAAGTTTTAATCAATGAGCTGTTGGAACAAGAGCGTGTCCTTATGCAAGCCCTTTCAACGCTATTTACCCACCCACTGCCCGATCCCATCGAGCCGATTGTGGAAGAGTGCATGCAGGGCTGCCGCAAATTGATACGCGAGCTGTATAGCTTGCAGAAACGTAAGACGCGTCGTTAATAACGCTAACGACCACCGATGGTAGGCGGGTAATAACGACGAATAAGGTCAGCCGCGGCCTCTGAACGTTCGCTGCTATTGTTTGGCTGAGCATGTTCTGACCGGCTATCCTCGTCTGTATCTGCCCCTGTCTTATCATCTGCAAGATACAGCTCGATAGGCTCTGGCGGGCCAAGAAAGTAAGGCTCTCTGCCCCAGATATAAAGATCCCCAAGGGTGGCCACCCTCGCCACCCATTCGCGCAGGATTAAACGCCACTCCCCCGCCACCCGCTCCTCTTCAGCGACGCACCCTGTGACCTCCATACCCAGCGCGCGGGCAATAAAAATTGCGCGTGGCAAGTGCCAACTCTGGGTCACCAGCAGCGCTTCGTTAAGCTGGAACACATCTCGAGAGCGCACTAAAGTGTCATAGGTACTAAAGCCAGCAAAATCCATTGTCATCTGAGAAGCAGGCACGCCACGCCGGTAAAGCTCGCGCCACATAGCGCGAGGCTCATTATACGCCTGCGTGCGGTTATCCCCCGAGAGCAGTAGATGACTCACCCGCTGCTCTTCGATTAAGCGCGCTGAGGTGCGCATACGGGCATAGAAATGCGGATTTCTTAAGCCGCTTCGCGTCCAGTGCGAGGTGCCAAATACAATCGCGAGATTATTGGGTCGGCACTCTTCGAGGTGACTATCGATGTAACGGGCGGTGCTGGCAACAACCCAGAGATTGCCAGCTATAAATAGCAATGTCGCCAGCAGCAACAAAGCAGCCAGCGACATAAACAAACGCTTGATAAATACTAATAAGGTGCTGTACATCCCGCTCCCCAGCCGGGGTTAGAACATGCCGAGCTCAAGCTTGGCCTCATCGCTCATCATGTCACGGCTCCAGGGAGGACTGAAAACAATCTCAGTGTGCACCTTATTGATTTGCGGTGCGCCTAAAATTTTATTGCGTGCATCAGCGGCTATCACATCCCCCATACCACAGCCTGGGGCGGTCAGCGTCATTCGGATGGTGACCATACGCTCACCGCTGATTAATCGCTCAAGGCGGCAGCCATACACGAGCCCCAGGTCAACAATATTAACCGGTATCTCAGGGTCGAAACAGGTGCGAAGCTGTTCCCATACAAATGCCTCAATTTCGTCGTCACTAGCACTTTCAGGCAGCGTGGGCCGTGGTAACGGCTCTAGTCCCAACGCATCTAAGTTGCGCCCCTCAATCAGGTAGAGCCTACCTTCAAAGCCCACGCTCACCGTACTGCCCTTGGCTTGCATGACGCTCACTATACTGTCTTCAGCCAAGGTATCCGTTTTACCAAACGGAATAGCTATGGCCTCAACATCACGCTGGAGCGGCAATTTCTGGCCTCGTTCGAGACTGGCAACTTGCTCGATATCCATAAATGTCCTTTAGTAACCGCCCTTAACGTACCATGCCAATGACACGATTAAGCGCTGCGACAAATATATCCACCTCTTCGAGGGTATTATACGCAGCAAACGACGCACGACACGTGGCTTCCACGCCAAAATGATGCAAAAGCGGTTGGGCGCAGTGGTGACCAGTGCGAATAGCCACGCCTAACTGATCAATTAGCAGACCTATATCCTGAGAATGGGCACCCTCGACCACAAAGGAGAGCACCCCTGCTTTATGCGGGGCAGTGCCTAAAATACGCAGCCCCTCCACCTGGCCAACTGCTTGGGTGGCATGATCTAACAATACGCCCTCCCAGGCACTAATCGCCGCAACGCCCACGCTTTCCATCCACTCAAGCGCACGGCCTAAGGCAATCACTTCGGCGATGGCGGGCGTGCCTGCTTCAAACTTATGAGGGATCTCAGCGAACGTTGTACCGACATCGAAGGAGACCGTTTTAATCATCTCTCCGCCGCCCTGCCAGGGTGGCATAGCGTCTAAGAGTGCTTTTTTGCCATAGAGCACGCCAACACCGGTGGGGCCGTACACCTTATGACCCGAGAACGCGTAGAAATCAGCATCGATATCTTGCACGTCTACCTGCTGGTGGGGCGTTGCCTGGGCGCCGTCGACCAAGATCAGCGCACCGTGCTGATGGGCAAGCGCTGCCATCTCTTTCACCGGGTTAATCGTACCCAGCGCATTGGAGACGTGATTCACCGCCACCAGCTTGGTGCGCTCGCTAAGCAGCGCGCGGTAAGCCGCCATATCCAAAGCACCCTGGGCATCAACAGGAATCACTTTAATAGTGAAACCCCGCTCAGCCGCTAGAAGTTGCCAGGGTACGATGTTGGAGTGATGCTCTAGCAGCGAAATCAGCACCTCGTCACCTGCGGCCAACGCAGTGCGCCCCCAGCTTTGCGCCACTAGATTGATCGCTTCGGTGGTGCCCCGAGTGAAGATAATTTGACGCGCATCTTCCGCATTGAGAAAAGCCTTCACCCGGTGGCGAGTACCCTCAAACGCCGCCGTGGCTTCATCCGCAAGGGTGTGCAGGCCACGGTGAATATTAGCGTTGTAACGCGAATAGTAGTCGTTAAACACCTCAATAACTTGTCGAGGCGTTTGGCTAGTCGCTGCGTTATCGAAATAAATCAGCGGCTTGCCATGCACTTCCCGGCTCAATATTGGAAAGTCTTCACGCAACGCGGCTACATCAAAGGGGGCGCTTGTACGAGCTAACGGTTTCTCAATCACGGAATAGGGCATCGATAGCTCCTTAATTAATCGTTGAGCGAAACGGCCGCTTCCACCAAGCCTGCTAAGTTAAAGCGCTCTGGCAATTTACCCGCCACAGCCAGTTCAACCCGCTCGGCAATCACGTCAAGCGCTACTTGCTCAAGCACTTCCCCGGCAAACGCTAAGGTCAACAGGCCTCTGGCAGTTGCCTCATCAATACCACGGGTACGCAGCGCATAGATCGCCTCTTCGTCTAGCTGACCTGTGGTAGTGCCGTGGGAGCACTTCACGTCGTCAGCGTAGATTTCAAGCTCGGGCTTGGCGTCGATCCGTGCACGGTCAGAAAGCAGCAGGTTCTGATTGCTCTGGAAACCTTCAATCTTCTGGCTATCGCGCTTCACGTAAACTTTGCCATTAAAGACGCCGTGAGCACGGTCATCGAGAATGCCTTTATAGTTCTCATTGGAGAACGTTAGTGGCGCATTGTGGTTCACCTTGGTGTGATTATCCACATGCTGGCGGCCCTGGCCGAAAAACAGGCCATAAAAATTGGTTTCCGCACCCTGACCGTTCAGATCACTGATAAGGTCATTGCGAACTAATGCACCACCCAGGTTCAGATTGTATGAGCTGTAGCGAGTATCGCGGTTTTGCTCAACATGGATACTTGCCACGTGCATATCACCCAGGGGTGCTTCCTGCAGCTTGTAGTGGTTCAGAATCGCGCCGCGATCAAGCATAAGCTCGGCTACTACGTTGGTGAAATTAGCCGCATCGGCTTCACCGGCGTAGTGCTCAATGATCGTTGCTTCGCTGCGTCCTGCCGCTTCTACCAAAATGCGCGGGTGGCACATAACGGGCGAGCCAGCGCGAGATAGAAACTGGAGCAAGATAGGTTTTTCTACCACGGTGCCCGGGGCAATACGAACCACGGCACCCTCTTCCGTAAACGCCGTGTTAAGCGCTGCGAACGCGGAGAAATCAACCCCAGTCAAACGGCCCAGCGGCCCACCAACAGCTTCGTGGTTCTCGCTCAGCGCTTTGGAAAGTGGCATTACCTGAACGCTACTCGGCAGTGCTTCCAAATCCGATAGTGCCGACGAAAATACGCCATCCACAAAGGTCAGCCGATAGGCATCTAGCGGGAGTGTTAGCGTGGCGGCAGTCGCCTGGGAGAACTCTGCGTTATCTGCTAAGGCAAAGTTACCCTGGGCGATAGTGCGAACGTCGGTATATTTCCACTCTTCATCGCGACGGGTAGGAAAACCCAGGGCTTCAAAGCGCGCGGCACCGGCTTGACGGCGCGCAGCGATCCAAGTGGGCTCCGCGCCGCGCTGTTGGCTACGCACTTTAAGCGTGTCCAAAAACGTTTGCGTATCGCTCATGCCACAGACTCCTCAATACCTTCGTAACCGTTAGATTCCAGCTGCTTGGCAAGCTCAGCGTCACCGGTTTTAACAATGCGCCCATCGACCAGGACATGCACTTTGTCAGGCACGATGTAATCAAGCAGGCGCTGGTAGTGGGTCACCAAAAGAATGGCTCGCTCTGCGCCGCGCAGGCTGTTTACGCCGTCTGCGACAACTTTCATGGCATCGATATCAAGGCCTGAGTCAATCTCGTCCAGCATGGCAAGCTTTGGCTGAAGCACCAGCATTTGCAGAATTTCGTTACGCTTTTTCTCGCCGCCAGAGAAGCCTTCATTCACGGCACGCTGTAGAAAGCTGGCATCCATTTTCATGTAGCCAAGCTTCTCTTTTACCAGCTTCATAAATTCGGGGGCAGGCATTTCGCCTTCGCCGCGGGCCACGCGCTGAGCATTGAGGGCAGACTTCAGTAGGTAGATATTTTTCACCCCTGGGATTTCCACCGGGTACTGAAAGCCAAGTAACAACCCCGCCTGGGCGCGCTCTTCAATTTCCATTTCCAGCACGTCTTTACCGTCAAAGGTAATGGTGCCCTGGGTCACTTCGTAGCCGTCTTTACCGGCAATCACCGCCGACAGCGTGGATTTACCGGCGCCGTTAGGGCCCATAATGGCGTGTACTTCACCTGCATTGATGGTGAGCGTGAGGCCTTTGAGGATTTCTTTACCATCGACGGTGACGTGTAAATCATTAACTTGCAACATAGTAATCGCCTTATAAATTCTTTCGGGTCGCTGTCGCGACGCGCTTAAATAATTTGCATTGAACGGAATCGGTTATCCCACTGCGCCTTCCAGCGTCACACTGAGTAAAGCTTCAGCTTCAACCGCGAATTCCATCGGCAACTCTTGGAATACATCTTTACAGAAACCATTAACAATCATGCTGACCGCATCTTCCTCAGAGATACCGCGACTCTGGCAGTAGAAAAGCTGGTCTTCACCGATTTTTGAAGTGGTCGCTTCGTGCTCGATGGTCGCGGTGCTGTTGGCAATTTCTTGGTAGGGGAAGGTGTGTGCGCCGCATTTGTCGCCGATCAGCAGCGAATCACACTGGGTGAAATTTCGAGCACCCTTGGCACGAGGACCAATTTTAACCAAGCCACGGTAGGACTGATTGCTTCTGCCCGCTGAAATACCTTTGGAAACAATGTAAGAACGGGTGCCTTCACCAATATGAATCATTTTGGTGCCCGTATCCGCCTGCTGGCGACCATTCGTCACCGCGACGGAGTAAAACTCACCAATGCTGTCTTTACCGCGCAGTACGCAGGAGGGGTATTTCCACGTAATCGCCGAACCGGTTTCTACTTGAGTCCAGCTAATACGTGAGCGATCGCCGCGGCAGTCGCCACGCTTGGTCACGAAATTATAGATACCGCCTTTACCGTTTTCATCACCGGGGTACCAGTTCTGAACCGTGGAATACTTGATGTAAGCATCATCCAGCGCCACGAGCTCTACCACTGCGGCGTGGAGTTGGTTTTCATCGCGCATCGGCGCAGTACAGCCTTCCAGGTAAGAGACCTGCGCGCGGCTTTCGCAAATAATCAGCGTGCGCTCAAATTGACCGGTGTTGGCAGCATTGATACGGAAGTAGGTCGATAGCTCCATTGGGCATTTCACGCCTTCAGGCACGAATACAAATGAGCCATCGGTGAATACCGCAGAGTTCAACGCAGCGAAGTAGTTATCAGCCACCGGCACAACCGTACCCAGGTACTGCTTAATCAGCTCAGGGTAATCACGGATCGCTTCTGAAATAGAACAGAAAATAACGCCCGCTTCAGCCAGCTCTTTTTTGAACGTAGTGGTTACTGAAACCGAGTCAAAAACCGCATCAACGGCAACCCCCGCCAGCGCCGCACGCTCATGGAGCGGGATACCCAGCTTCTCATAGGTTTCAAGCAGCTTGGGATCAACCTCGTCCAAACTTTGGGGACGGTCTTCAGGGCGTTTGGGCGCACTGAAATAGGAAATTGACTGGTAGTCGATGGGTGGGTAATCCAGGTGTGCCCAGGAAGGCGACTCCATCTTTAACCACTGACGATACGCGTCTAGGCGCCACTCCAGCATCCACTCCGGTTCACCTTTCTTATTCGAAATAAAGGCGATGGTGTTTTCATCCAGGCCAGGTGGCAGGGTGTCGCTTTCAATATCTGTTACAAAACCATCTTTGTATTCGCGACGAACCAACTGTTCCATTTCTTCGCTTGCCATGGTGATACCCTCCGGGGCAGTTGGGTGGCGAGGCTAGCTCACCGTCAATGAGTAATAAAGTATGCTTGCTGCGCTTACTAAGCAGAAGCAGCTGAAAGATTGATAGTTTGAATAGGTAGCTGAACGGGTAATTTTATGGGCGTAGTGTCCGCCAAGTGCGCCAGTGTTACGCTCTCAAGCAGCGTTCGAATAGCGAGCGATACACGCTGCCAGTTGTCTGCCACCCCGCAGGTAGCCGCTAGCTCGCACTCGCCTTCTGCTTGGCTGCACTCGGTCATCGCCACCGGCCCTTCAATAGCTGAAATGATTTCAGCTGCCGTGATGTGCGATGCCGGGCGTGCTAACCGGTAACCGCCTTGGGCACCTCGCTGGGACTCCAACAAACCGGCTTTCACCAGCATTTTGAGCGTTTTGCTAACCGTTGGGTGAGGAAGCTGCACCGCCTCTGCCAAACCAGCCGCTGTATGCGAGCCATGGGGATAGCGGGCAATTTGCGCCATTACCACCGCTGCATAATCTGTCAGCCGAGAAAGCTTAAGCATGTGAACTCCCGTTCGCCGTCATATTTGGCTTAGCCGTTAATTGAGTACCATTTTAGTCCTGTATAAATTTGATGTGAAGCCCTAGAGCAAAATCGTTATCAATTTGTGCAAAATATCAGCACGTTCGACCCTAATCGCATCAAAAACAACAATCATTATCATTTAAAAAAGCTATTACTGACGTCTTCGGTTTACACCGATGCACAACGCCTGATAGCGTCATGTATGATAAATGTCGTAATTGCGTTGGGCATTGAGAGATGAAGAGGAGGCATTATGGATTCGGCGGTTAACAATATGGTAAGCGCATCAATGGCGTTGCAGCAGGTACAGGTCGCACAGCAGGCTCAGCTCAGCGTTTTTAAAGATGCGCTTGATGGTCAGGCAGCGCATATCACAGCGCTAATGGACACTATTTCGTTGGAGCCGCAGTTAGCAACAAGTGGCAGCGTGGGCACGCTCATTAATACCACTGCTTAAGCAGTTTTTTGGCAGTTGAATCTGGTAGATAAACACAAAATAGCCCCTTGCGTTAAGGGGCTATTTTTATGTACTTACACACTATATTTTCAGGCTCTCAACGTGCCAATCAAATATTTAGTATTAAGCTTTTTTAACAAATTCTGACTTCAGTTTCATTGGGCCTATGCCATCAACTTTACAGTCAATATCGTGATCTCCATCGACTAACCTGATGCTTTTCACCTTAGTACCCACTTTAACGACCAGCGAACTACCCTTCACCTTTAGATCTTTAATCACCGTCACACTGTCACCATCGGCAAGTAAGTTACCGTTGGCATCGCGAACACCAGCATCTATGTCTTCTGCACCCTCTTCTGCCACTTTCGACCACTCGTTGCCACACTCTGGGCAAACGTACTGCAGGCCATCGTCGTAGGTAAACTCTGAGGCACAGGCAGGACAGTTAGGTAAATCACTCATGTAAGGCTCCAGCGCGAAGAAAGCGATGGAGCCTACACGGCTTAAGCAAAATGCTCCAGCCAAGAGCTTCAATCACTCCCTATGAAAAGTACCGACCAAACGATTCATGCCTAGCAGGTTCGGCTCAACTTCTTTAAGCAGTTCAGCCAACGTTAACCCTTCTGGCAAGTTGGTTTGGTGATCCAATGCCAGCACCCAGAAGTAGTACAGGTGCGGGCCATGGCCTTCGGGTGGCATGGGGCCGCCATAACCCTGATTACCAAAATCGTTGGTACCCGCTGTGCCCACCGCCGTTTTCTCAGTTAGCTCAACCAAGTCACCCGGCAAGTTATACAACACCCAATGAACAAAGCCGTAGCTACCCTCTTTAACTAATGGTGCATCTGGGTCATGGCAGATCACCGCAAATCCTTTGGTACCTTCTGGCGCGCCCTGCCAAGCCAGCGCTGGTGAGATATCGTCTCCGGCGCCAGTATATTGAGCGGGAATCGCCTGATGATTCCCAAACGAACTGCTAGTGACCTGCATTGAGGATAGTGCAAATGCCATGTTGCTCTCCTTTATTGCCAATGTCGTGACCGTCGTTAGCGCTATTGAATGTAGCCAAGGTACTAGGGGGAATCCAGTTGGGCGGCGTGCCGCTGCCACCACTGCCGGGCAATCTGAGTATTTTGGGCATTTCCAGCAGGGTCTAAGGTGGTTGTCAATTGGACATAGTCACCCCGAGTCCTGGCCATCAACAGCGTGTCTTGAGTCGCTAACTGAAGTGCATAAAGCGCCAGCATTAGCTCATACTCATCCTGTGTATTGAGTCGTGCAAACAACAAGGGAACGGCTGGCTTGCCAATTTCCCCTAGCCGCTCAGCGGCGATGTACCACGTGCGGGGGTTATCACGATCTCCGTAACTGGATACAAAACGCCTGTCTGCCAATCGGCTAACATAGTAAGCCGCTTCTTCTTCGGGGCTTATAAACAGAGGCGGTACCCAATCTGTGGCTGACGCCGTGCCTGAATGGCTTGGCTGACCCAGCGCAGAGTGTGGTGATTCCGGCGACACGGGTTCGGCTAACGGCTCAGAAGGCTGTTGCCCGGAGGTGGCGGACTGCCCTGCACACCCCGCTAACCCAGCCACCAACATGCATGCCCCCATAAGCCTCATCCATTTAGCCTGTTGCTTCATCGTTCAATTCCCTGTTAAGTCTCTACACTTATTCAGACCAGCGCCCTTCCCGCTTTAAGCGCCGCTGCACCCACCGATCATAATACCAGCGCAGCCCCGCTTTAATCCCAGGCAAACCTATGAGCCAGGCAATGGGGCGAAAAAGGGGAATGCGCGCCATCAGCAGTTGATAGGCCTCTATTCCTTCGATGATACACCCATCGGCTTTTTCAACATGCAACGAACGCAGCGCCGCCTCTGGCGCCACCCCTTTTTCACGTAACGCCTGCTGATGCTCAGTCACATCGCACCACTTGATATCCTTGGCACGCTTGCCTGCCCAGCGCTCAAATCGGGCGCGGTCTTTACGGCAGCCGGGGCAAATACCATCGTAGTAGACGTTGATAAACGCATGATTAGGCATATAGGCTCTCGTTAAGGCTGTGCCTAATAGTGTGGCACTTCCGCCACGCGACGCAACTCAGCAGGTTTGACCATGAAACGTCTATTAATCATTGCCCATGCGCCTTCAGATAACACCCAAAAAATGCATCAAGCTGTTATCAGTGGCGCGTCTGATTCCAGAATAGAAAATGTGGAAGTGGTCTCTCTTAGTCCGCTTGAAACACAGCCAGAGCATATTAACTCAGCCCACGCCATCATACTGGGGACAACCGAAAACCTGGGGTATATGGCAGGCTTGATGAAGGATGTGTTCGATCGATGCTACTACCCATGCTTGGAGAAAAACGAAGGGCTACCGTTCGCCTTTTATGTGCGAGCCGGTCATGATGGCACGGGAACCCGCCGCGCGATTGAGGGTATTACCACGGGAATGCGCTGGCGATTAGTGCAAGACCCTCTTATCTGTAAGGGTGACTTTCAAGCAGCTTTTCTTGACCAGTGTGAAGAGCTAGGAATGTCGATGGCTGCTAGCCTCGAAGCTGGCATTATCTGAGCAAAATGGAAACATACGTCTAAATTTAACGTTTAGTGTCGATAACCACATTGTATAACGCTGATAAGCCTGCCTTACTGTAAAAAAGCATTGCGCGCTCGTTGCAGCAGCAACTGACGATACGTCCAACGCCATTGCTAATATCCAACGCATGTATTTCAGGTAGCTATTATGCATAAAGTCATCGCTTTTTATGACGATCGCGTACTGGCTCACGAGCCTAACATTGACGCAGATTTTTTACCGGAGCGGATTGATAAGCGCATTCGTCACCTCCTGGCAGGACTGCCTATTCCATGGAAATATCCCGAGCACCCTGGCCGCTTAAAGGCCATACAACTGCTACTTGAGAAAGCACCCATTAAGGGCCTGAAAATCGAAGGCGGAAAAGCCGCCACTGCTGAACAATTAGCCCGTGTCCACACTACCTCCTATTTAAGCGACATTTTTAGCTTAAGGGGCAAAAATGCTTGGCTGGATGTGGATACCACGGCGGTGTCACCCGGCAGTGTTGATGCCGCCGAGGTCGCCGCAGGAACCGCGATTGCCGCCGTAGAAGCCGTTATGGAGAAACGCACCCAGAGTGCGTTCGCCCTCATTCGCCCGCCCGGCCATCATGCCGAGCCCGTACGTGCCCGGGGGTTTTGCTTATTTAATAACGTTGCTGTTGCTGCGGCCCATGCACGCAGCGCTTTAGGCTGTGAGAGAGTGCTGATTATTGATTGGGATGCCCATCACGGTAACGGTACACAGGATATCTTTTGGGCCGACCCTGACGTGATGTTTTTCGATATACACCGCGCTGCCCCCTTCTATCCAGGCTCAGGCCACCTGGAAGAGGTCGGTGCTGGTCTAGGGGAAGGCACGACCATCAATGTGCCGCTACCCGCCGGGGCCGGGGATGAAGCTTACCTCAAAGCGTTTCGCGATATTCTGGCGCCAGCGGCTGCGTGGTTTAAACCCGATATTATTTTAGTCTCAGCGGGCTTTGACCCGCACTGGCACGATTTAGCACTGAATGTTTCCTACGAGGGGTTTGGCGCCCTAACGGGGGCCCTACAACAGTTAGCCGACCAGCACTGTGAGGGCCGCTTGGTGTTTGTACTGGAGGGTGGCTATAACCTGGAATCGCTGGCCAACGGCACCCGAGCAGTACTTGCCGTCTTAGCGGGTAATACCGTGCCTGTCCCCGATACCTGCGGTATTGCGGAAGTCCAAGCGGCCGCTGACTTTCATCGTAATGCGTTTCAAACGAAATAACCGAGCGGCAATAAAAAACGGCACCCTTACTTAGGTGCCGTTTTTGTTGGAAAACGCCGTGTTTATTTCAAACGTTCAAACACGGTCGCTACCCCTTGCCCCATACCGATACACATAGTGGCAAGGCCAAGAGTAGTGTCGCGCTGCTGCATAACATTAAGCAGCGTGGTGCAAATGCGCGAGCCAGAACAGCCCAGCGGGTGGCCCAGAGCAATGGCACCACCATGCAGGTTAACTTTTTCGTCCATGGCATCAAGGAAGCCCAGGTCTTTCAGGACCGGTAAGCCTTGAGCCGCAAACGCTTCGTTAAGCTCAACGGTTTGAATATCCGCAGCCGATAACCCTGCCGCTTTCAGCGCTTTCTTAGACGCAGGCACTGGGCCGTAACCCATGATGGAAGCATCACAACCAGCCACACCCGTTGAGAGCACTTTCGCAATCGGCTCAAGCCCCAGGGCTTGGGCACGCTCGTAGCTCATTACGGCCATGGCTGACGCCCCTACCGACAGCGCCGATGACGTGCCAGCGGTAACGGTACCATTGCGCGGGTCAAATACTGGTTTGAGATTTGCCATAGACTCCAGGCTCGCCTCAGGACGAATAACTTCGTCGTTTTTAACCAGTACTTTAAAGCCGCGTTGGTCATGACCTTCGACGCCAATAATTTCGTTATCGAAGTAACCCTTCTCCATCGCTGCCTGGGCACGCTGGTGAGAACGCACGCCAAACTTATCCTGATCTTCACGCGAAATGCCGTGCATCTTACCCAGCAGCTCAGCGGTCAGGCCCATCATCATCGCGGCTTTTGCAGCGTGCTTACTGGCGGCAGGGTTAACATCAACGCCGTGAGCCATGGGCACGTGCTCCATGTGCTCTACCCCACCAATCACGTAAAAGTCGCCCATGCCTGCTTTAATATTGGCAGCGGCGATGTGCAGCGCGGTCATTGAGGAGCCGCACAAACGGTTTACGGTCTGCGCAGGCACCGAACGCGGAATGCCGGTCATAATCGCGGCATTACGAGCGATGTTCATGGACTGCTCAAGGGTCTGGTTAACGCAGCCCCAAATCACATCATCCACTTCGGACGGGTCTAGGTTGGCGTTGCGAGCAAACAGTGCCTGCATCACCGCAGCGGACAGGTTCTCAGCGCGTACATTACGGAACGCGCCGTTTTTAGCTTTCGCCATGGCGGTACGTACACCGTCAACCACCACGATATCTCTTGGGTTCAAACTCATCATCTATCTCCTATGCGTGGTGGTTAGGCCTGGTTGCCAGCGTAAAATTGCTCATTATTTTGAGCCATCTGGCGCAACTTCTCAGTCGGCGCATACAGCGGGCCTAACTCATCCGCAAGGTTTTCAGCCAGCTTCACAAACTCAGCAACGCCCATCGCATCGATGTAGCGTAGCGCGCCGCCGCGGAAGGGAGGGAAACCAATACCGTAGATCAACGCCATATCAGCTTCAGCAGGCGTCTCAACAATGCCATCTTCCAAGCAGCGAACGGTTTCCAGGCAAAGCGGTACCATCATGCGAGCAATGATGTCTTCATCAGTAAACTCTTTCTGCTCTTTGACGACGTCTTTGACCAGCGCGTAGGCCTGCTCGTCGGTGACTTTCTTCGGCTTGCCTTTCTTGTCTTCCTCGTAGGCGTAGAAGCCTTTATCGTTTTTCTGGCCCAGGCGCTTGTTGTCGTACATCACCTGAATAGCAGTTTTGCCATCCCGTGCCATACGATCGGGGAAGCCCTCAGCCATCACTTCGTTAGCGTGAACAGCAGTATCTAAACCTACGACGTCCAGCAGATAAGCGGGGCCCATGGGCCAACCGAACTTCTCCATTACCTTATCAACACGCTGGAAGTCAGCCCCTTGCTCCACCAGGAAGCTGAAACCACCGAAGTAAGGGAACAGTACGCGGTTAACCAGGAAGCCAGGGCAGTCGTTAACTACGATGGGGGTTTTGCCCATGGCACGCGCATAAGCAACCGTTGCCGCCACAGCAGCGTCTGAGGTCTTCTCGCCGCGGATAACTTCAACTAGCGGCATACGGTGTACCGGGTTGAAGAAGTGCATGCCGCAGAAGTTTTCAGGACGCTTAAGGTTTTTCGCCAGACGATTGATGGAAATCGTCGAGGTGTTAGACGTCAGAATGGTATTTTCGCTGACTAGGCCTTCCACTTCGGTCAGTACAGCGTCTTTGACGTTGGGGTTTTCAACCACGGCTTCAACCACTAGGTCGACGCTGTCGAAATCACCGTAAGAGAGCGTAGGACGAATATTGGTCAGCTTCTCGGCCATCTGCTCGACCGTCATCTTTTTACGCTCAACCTGCTTGGAGAACAGTTTACGCGCTTCTTTCAGGCCCAGCTCAATCGCTTCCTCATTGATGTCTTTCATTACAATGGGTGTGCCTTTACTGGCGCTTTGGTAGGCAATACCACCGCCCATAATACCCGCACCAAGCACTGCCGTTTGCTTAACCGGCTGCGACTGTTTCTCGTATTTGCTGCCTTTCTTCTTAACCACTTGGTCGTTAAGGAACAGACCCACCAAGTTAAAGGCAACGCTGCTCAGCGCTAGCTTGGCAAAGGCTTTTGCCTCAATAGCTTGAGCACGGGCACGGGTTTCACCTGCGCCTTTTTGGATAACTTTGATTGACTCTACCGGCGCTGGGTAGTGGGGGCCAGCCTTACCGGCTACAAACCCTTTGGCGGTTTCAAACGCCATCATTTGCTCAATTGCGTTGAGGTTGAGCGGCGCTTTCTTTTCATCACGGCGCGCTTGGTAATCAAGCTCACCGGCATTGGCACGGTCAAGTATGTCTAGCGCGGCTTCTTCGAGAAGCTCGTGGGCCACAACCGCATCCACTGCGCCAACCTTAAGCGCAGCGTTAGCACGGTTTTCCGTACCACCCGCAATCCATTCGATAGCGTTATCAGCACCAATCAGGCGAGGTAAGCGAACACAGCCACCCCAGCCAGGCAAGATGCCAAGTTTGGTCTCAGGCAAGCCAATTTTGGCTTTTTCACTCATTACCCGGAAGTCGGTGGTCAGCAGCACTTCACAACCGCCACCTAACGCTAACCCATTGATCGCCGTGACGGTGGGGAAAGGCAGGTCTTCAATGGCGTTGAAGATATCGTGTACCTTGAGGTTCATCTCAACCAGGTACTCTTCGCCTTTATCAAATAGGCTATGGAACTCAGTAATATCGGCACCGACGATGAACGCCTCTTTGCCACTACTGATGACTAAGCCCTGTAAACCGCTTTCGCCTTGAAGCGCTTTAACGGCTTCCCCCAGCTCGGCGACTACACCGCTAGAAAGTTTATTGACGGACTCACCTTTCAAATCGAAAGTGAGTTTTGCGATGTCATTGCCACCTTGGGTATCACGACGCTCCACCGTGATGGCATTGCCTTGATAGATCATCCGCGCTCTCTCCACAAGTTCGGGCCGGCGCCTTGTTTCGGGCCTGCCTCGCATTTCATACGGTCGTTTGATTGCATAAGCTTGGTTGAGTTACTCAAGAACGTCAAGCCCTGACTTTCGGCTAACATGCTTAGCGGCTATTAACATGGCTAGCGGCTATGACTCAGCGTGGCGTGCGACGTTCAGTAGAAAAGCCTCGCCTTAACGCTAGATAACCTGACACCATGCGATGTTCGCTCTAAACCTAACACCATCATGCTGTTTTACTGTGAGTCACCCTGCTATGAGCGCCCTGCTTACCCCTTCGCGTATAACCTCTCTACAAAATCGCGTTGAGCGCTTGGTCGAGCGCTTTAAACCATGGAGCTGGCTGTGGCCGCCAATGGCTTTTGCGGCAGGCCTGGGCAGTTTTTTCCTTGTTGACCGCCAGCAGTGGCTGGGGGTGGTATTGGCGCTAGGGCTTCTCTTCGCTTGGCTGCTGCTACTTTCAGAAGGCTTAATTAGCCGTTGGCTTGCAAAGCGCGGGCACCCCACGTTGCCCCAGGGCGTCACTACGTTTATCGCCCAAATGATTCACCAAGAAACGCTCTTCTTTACCCTACCGTTCATTTTAATCACTACCGTGTGGAATAGCGGTCAAACGTTATTTGCCGCACTGGTAGTTGGCATGGCGGCGTTATCGATCATTGATCCGCTCTACTACAAGCTAGCGGGTCGCTGGCGTAGCCTCTACTTTATTTTTCATGCCCAGTGCGTCTTTTTGGTCGTCCTAGTGATTTTGCCGATCATGTTTCACCTCACGACCCGCCAAAGCCTGCTATTGGCGCTTGTAATAACCGTACTCGTGGCACTGCCTAGCTTTTGGCATTTACTGAACAAGCGTTCGCTAAAGCACTGGTGCCTATTTTTTGGGCTAACGATGGTGCTAGCGTATGCCGCATGGTTTGGTCGTATTTGGGTGCCGCCTGCAAGCCTATGGATGACCAGTAGCGCGCTGTCACCGGCCTTCAACGTTCAACAGCGCCAGCCGCAAGGCTCTATTGCGCTTACACCACAGGCATTACAAGCCAACGGCCTATATGTTTATACCGCCATACGGGCGCCCCGGGGCTTAAGCGAAACGATCTACCATGCGTGGCACCACAACGGAACGCTTATCGATCTGGTGGAGCTTTCAATTAATGGGGGGCGTGAACAGGGCTACCGGGCCTGGAGCCATAAACTCAATTTCCCCGCAGACCCCTCGGGTAACTGGCGCATCGACATCATGACCGATGGCGGGCAGCGGTTAGGCTTACTTCGCTTTAACGTATCAGATGCCCCGGGTGAGGCCTCTATTGCCGACGGCCATATTAACCCCAGCGGTTTAAGCGGCCTCAATTTACGCCGTTTTATTCCTGGAAGAAGTAGCGACGTCGAGTCGTCAAGCGGGAACTGAATAACAGAACACCTTGCATTCAGCGGTTCAGCTAATGACAATTCCTCTACTTACACTTACTGGTAGCCAATTGCTATGCCGTCATCCATTGGTTTTCGTCTCGCCCGCTTGCCGCACTTGTGGCGCTCTATCATCGACCGCAGGCTAGCCCCACTGGGGCTAACACAAACCCGCTGGGTCACGCTTTACCATCTTTGGAAACTTGGGGAAGGCAACCCTCAGTGCGATCTTGCCCGTGCGATTGGGGTTGAAGCCCCTTCATTAGTGCGCACCCTTGGCCAGTTGGAAGAGCAAGGCTTGGTAGAGCGCCGCGCCTGCGATAATGATCGCCGCAGTAAACGCATCTACCTGACCCCGGCGGCCATGCCGCTGCTTGAGCAAATAGACAGCGTCGTTCAAGAAGCACGCAAAGAGATGCTGGCAGGGCTGGGTGAAAATGAGCTGGAAAAACTAGATGGGTGGCTTGGGCTAATTGAGTCTAACGGGCTTGCCATACAAGCACGGGACCAAGGCCCCCCCAGCGAATAAACGATGAATAGCGCCGCGACTAGCCGCTACGTACTAAAAGCGGCGCTCTGGGTGTTGAGTGCCTAATGGCTTACTAACGGGTTTGTCAGATAGCCCGCCGAGTGCATTTTTCAGCTGGTTAAAGTCATCTAAGTAGGTGCTAAATCGCTCGGCGTTTTGAGACTCCCACCACCATAGGGTAAGCGAGCGCGGAGTAGATTCGATAACTAGCGCATCTTGGGGCAAGCGCTCCAACAGTGCCTTGAAGGGTTCGGTGGCGTTATCGGGTAGCGTTCGTAACGGCGCGATGCGCCACCGCCACCCAGCGTGATAAAGCTCAAGTGCTTCGCTGGCACTTCCCTCCCTTAGCAAAACAAATGTCGGCCCAGGCGCATCCTGCGGATAGTACCAGCGGTATGCAGGCATGGTGCCGCGAAAATGATGCAACGGGGGCTTATCCATTTTAATGGTCACCCCTTGTTTTCTGGCGCTATCACGCAGGGCCATCTGGCGCTTCTGCTTAGGGCTTGGCTTAAGCCACATTACCGGCGCGATCACGAACATCAATATCAAAACGATGATTAACCATTCCATTCTAACCCCACCCTTTTCGGACAAAATGCGTTAGCTATCTGAAAAAACCATGATACAGGTCGTTGTTAAGAGAGCCTTTGAAGCCTAAAGTAAAGAGCATCTAACAAAGTTTCTTCTTTGTTACTTATCGCTAAAGGAGAACAGCCATGAGCTATCGCCACATTCTAGTAGCCGTTGATTTAACCAAAGACTCGCACAAGATTTTAGAGCGTGCTGTGGCTATCGCCGAGCGTAACCAAGACGCTAAAATTTCCATCATGCATACGCTTGAGCCCCTGGGCTTCGCTTACGGCGGCGATATCCCCATGGACCTTACCAGCATTCAAGACCAGTTAGACGAGCACGCTAAAAAACGCCTTGCTGAAATTGCATCGCCGCATATTTCTCAAGCCAATCAACATGTCGTGGTCGGCATGCCAGACACTGAAATCCACCGCTTTGCCGAAGAGCACGATGTTGATTTAATCGTGGTAGGTTCACACGGTCGGCATGGGTTTGCCCTGCTACTTGGCTCCACATCCACTGGCGTTCTGCACGGTGCTCAGTGCGATGTACTTGCGGTGCGTGTGGGTAAAAAAGGCGAAAAGAGCGACGAATAAACTGTTAGCGCTCAAAAGTCAGTTACAAGGCGCCCATTATGGGCGCCTTGTTTGTTGTTCGACACTATTCGCCGTTAGCCATGGCCTCTAGCTCCATCCAGCGCTCCATAGCCACTTCCAGCGCTTGCTGCACGCCTTCCAGCTGTTGCAGCTTGGCGGTCACGCTACTGGCGTCCTGCTGGTAAAAATCAGGATTGCCTATTTCTTGCTCTAATGCCTCAACCTCACTTTCCAGCCGCTCTATTTCACCAGGCAACGTATCTAGTTCCCGCTGCAGTTTGTAGGAGAGTTTAACGGCTTTCTTAGCAGGCTCGACAATCGGCGGCTCAGGCGTTTTTTCCACCGCTTTGCTGGTCGGTTCGGTATTCTGGCGCGCTGCGCCATCCCAGGGTGCAGGTGGCAACTTGCCCCCTTGGCGAATCCAATCCGTGTAGCCACCGACGTACTCCCGCACACAACCCTCACCCTCGAAGGCCAACATGCTGGTGACAACGTTATCCATAAACGTCCGGTCGTGGGAAACCAACAGCAGCGTGCCGTCAAAGTCCAGCAGCAGCTCTTCAAGCAGCTCCAATGTTTCCATATCCAAGTCGTTGGTCGGCTCATCCAGCACCAGCACATTGGCAGGCTGCGTAAACAACTTGGCCAGTAGGAGCCGATTGGATTCACCGCCGGAAAGTGCTTTCACCGGTTGGCGCACACGGTCCGGTGTGAACAGGAAGTCCTGAAGGTAGCTCATCACGTGGCGATCTTTCCCGCCAACGCTGACCCGATCGCTGCCTTGGGCAACGTTATCGTAAACGGTTTTTTCCAGCTCCAGGCCAGCACGCAGCTGATCGAAGTAGGCCACCTGCAAATTGGTGCCCAACTGGACGCTACCCTCGGTTGGCGCAAGCTCGCCTAGCAAAATTTTCAGCAGCGTGGTTTTACCAGCGCCGTTGCGGCCTAAGAAGCCAATGCGGTCGCCGCGCATTGCTTCAAGGTTTACATCACGCAGGATAACCTCGTTTCCAAACCGTTGCGTGACACCTTTCAGTTCGACTACCCGCTTACCGGTGCGCTCGCCGCTATCCACCGTGAGATTGGCCGTACCTTGGCGTTCGCGGCGCTGGCTACGTTCCAATCGCATTTGTTCCAGCTCACGCACTCGGCCTTCGTTACGGGTACGACGCGCCTTGACGCCCTGACGGATCCAAACCTCTTCCTGAGCCAGCTTCTTATCAAACAGCGCGTTTTCTCGGGCTTCTACTTCCAGCTCGTGCTGCTTACGCTCTTGATATCCAGCGTAGGTACCCGGGTAACGACCCAACTTTCCTCGGTCTAGCTCAAGGATATTGGTCGCCAATTTAGATAAAAAAGCCCGGTCGTGGGTAATCAGCAATACCGCGCCGTTAAAGGCTAACAGTTGCTCTTCCAGCCACGCGATGGTGTCTAGGTCCAGGTGGTTGGTAGGCTCATCCAGCAGCAACAGGTCAGGCTCTGAAACCAGCGCACGCGCCAACGCAACGCGGCGCCGCCAACCGCCGGAAAGCGCGCTCATTTCAGCTTCAGGCGGCAGCCCTAAGCGGGTGAGAACGACATCGATACTCTGATGAAATGACCAGCCGTCAATAGCCTCAATGCGGGTTTGCAGCTTGGCCATGCGATTCATATCAGGGTCGGGCTCATTGATTAAGTGCTGATATTCAGACAGCAGCTCCCCGGCCTCGGGCAACCCTTGGGCGACCATATCAAAAATAGTCATACCGGAGGATTCTGGTAGCTCCTGGGCCAGCACGCCGATTTTCAAACCCGGAGCGCGCCAAATCGAGCCATCATCGGCTTGAATATCACCTGCCACCAATTTCAACAACGTTGACTTACCGGTGCCGTTGCGCCCGACCAGCGCTAGCCGCTCGCCTTTTTCAACCGTTAGGTCGGCGCGGTTAAGTAGTACTTGGGTGCCATAGGCGAGTTGCAGCTGTTCGAGTCGTAACAAGGTCACGCAGTATCCTCCTTCGTCGTGAGGCGCACAGTGTAACGCATGCACTGCATAAGAGGGGCAACCTTGTAGAGGCGAAGATCACATCGTGCTAACGTCGTGTCAATATTCGATAATCATTACGTAGCGTCTGGGACGTTATGAGGGCAGGTGTGCAGTGACAGTGACTGTTTCGATGCACTTCGTGAACGAGCTGCTTTATGGCTTACCGGGCAGCGTGCAGTCTCAAAACCGCTATTTAGAACAGGCGGGAATTTCTCCTTTTTTATTAAGCGCGCCCAACGGGCGGGTCACTGTTGAACAATTTGCTGAGCTTTATCGGCTTATCGCCCTTGAGTTAGACGATGAGACACCGCGTTTTTTTTCACGCCCGCTGCGCTGCGGCACCCTGAAGCTACTCTGTTTAAGCTTGTTAGATGCCCCCACGCTGCACGTCGCCTTGCACCGCTATACACAGTTTTTCAGAATTATGCTGGACGATTTCAGTTACGCTTTTTCTGTTAACAATGGCGTGGCACGCATGGCGTTAGTTGAACATGCTGCTCTACCGGGTAGCCGCATTCTAGTTCATGAGCTAATGCTGAAACTGTTCCACGGCATTGCTTCGTGGATGATCGCCCGCAAGATTCCCCCTGTCTTAATGGAGTGTAATTACGCGCCGCCCTCCTATAACGCCGACTACCTCTATTTCTATCCTGGTAAGGTGCGCTTTAATCAACCCCAAACCGCCATGTCGTTTGATCAATCGCTATTAAATCACCCTATCCGCCAAACCAAACAGCACTTAGGCGCGTTTTTACAGCGCGCCCCGGCCGACTGGTTTTATGTCTCGTTTGAAGAGCAGCTGTTAACTCACCGGGTGCGCGAACATCTAAGGCGACATTTACCTGCGGCGGCCAACGTTGCCCATGTTGCCGACGCGCTGCATATGTCGGTGCGCACGTTGTCACGCCGACTAAAATTGGAAGGCACGCATTTCCAAGCGGTAAAAGATGAATTTCGCCGCGATTATGCGGTTCAGGCTTTAACCCGCAGTGCTCAGCCGCTTACCTCTATTGCCGATACGCTCGGGTTTGAAGACTTAGCCTGCTTTAGCCGCGCATTTAAACAGTGGACCGGTAATTCGCCCGCCGCCTATCGAAAAGCGCGTGCGGCGAGCGTCAAACAGTAATTCCTTATATTTTTCCCTTATATTTCTGTTCGAATGCGCTTTTTATCCAGTTTGCCGACGCTGGTTTTAGGGATTTCATCAACCATACGGATAAGCGATGGAATGCCCCAGCGGTTGATAGCGCCCTGCTCGACGAACTGCTCCATAAAGGCTTGCACCTCCTCTGCCGTGGGCGGGTTCTTCAGATCGCTGGGCACCACTAACGCAGCCGGGCGCTCACCCCATTTATCATCGGCAACGCCAATCACAGCCACCTCAGCAACGCCTGGGCACTGGCTGATATAGCTTTCCAGCTCAAGCGATGAGAGCCACTCCCCGCCGGTCTTAATAACATCTTTAATGCGGTCACTAATGGCTAAGAAGCCGTGCTCGTCAATGGAGCCCACATCGCCTGTATGTAGCCAACCATCACGCCATAACTCTTCGCTGCGCTTTTCTTCTTTGTAGTAGGCCTGAGTGAGCCAGGGT
This sequence comes from Halomonas sp. GFAJ-1, assembly GCF_000236625.2. Taxonomy (NCBI): domain Bacteria; kingdom Pseudomonadati; phylum Pseudomonadota; class Gammaproteobacteria; order Oceanospirillales; family Halomonadaceae; genus Halomonas; species Halomonas sp. GFAJ-1. The sequence continues at coordinate 14,017 of NZ_AHBC01000039.1, read as the reverse complement.
GCTTGGGCACGTACTTCGCCGACACTTTCACCATCATGGGGTAGCGGTTTGCCGTCGGTATCAACCACTTGTAACTTAACCAAGGGCACTGGTAGGCCAGCCTTGCAGCGCCAAGGAAGCTGGGTATCGAAGTCCGCCTCACCCACCTCACGGGGCAGAATATCCGCTGTAAGCAGCGGGCATGTTTCCGACATGCCGTAGGCGCTGCGCGTATCAATACCCAGCGACCAAGCGCGACTGGCCAACGCCTGGGTTAGCGCGCTGCCCCCTACCAGCACTTTCCAGCCACTTAGGTCTACTTTTTTCGACGCAATCGCATCCGCACTGACCACCATATTCAGCAGCGTGGGAACGCAGTGAGAAAAATCGACCTTTTCACTAACCAGCAGCTTGACCAGCATCTCGGGCTCGTATTTGCCCGGGTACACCTGGGTGGCCCCCATCAGTGTGGCGGTATAGGGCACGCCCCATGCATGCACATGGAACATTGGCGTGATGGGCATGTAGACCTTGTCACGATTGAGCAGCTCAAAGCCCGGTGCCTGGAAGGTACTGGCTTCACCCAGGGTATGCAGCACTAACTGTCGATGCGTAAAAAACACCCCTTTGGGATTACCGGTAGTGCCTGTGGTGTAAAACAGCGTGGCCACGGCATTTTCATCAAAGATAGGGAAATCGTAATGACTGGGTTGCTCACTTAATAACGCCTCAAACTCCCCCACCAGAGGTAACGACGTGTTGACGTCTCTCGCCTCCTCCTGGCACAGCATGTAACCGTGAATATTGGGTAACTTATCCGCTAGAGGCTCAAGCAGTGGCACAAAGTCTTCGTGCACCAGTACGAACACATCTTCGGCGTGCTCCATGGTGTACAGAATCTGCTCGGGCGCTAAGCGCACGTTCACCGTGTGTAGCACAGCGCCAATCATGGGAATGGCGAAGAAGCATTCAAGGTAACGGTGGCTGTCCCAATCCAGAACGGCCACCACATCCCCTGCTTTTACGCCCTTTGCCGTTAGCGTATGGGCAAGCTGATGCACCCGTTCACGAAAACGTCGGTAATCGTGGCGGCACTGGTCGCGATAAACAATTTGATTGTTACCCGCCATACGCACGCCTGACTCAAGCAAGTCGCCGATTAACAGTGGAGAATTAGTCGCGGAAGGCGTTGGAGGAATAATCTTGGGCGTTATCGTCGACATAAATACTCACCTTTTTGATTGTGTTGGCAAAATTAACCTATGCGTTCAAGAAGTAACCTTTACGCCTGAGCCCAGAATCACCAGCGCTCAATCAACAGTGCAATGCCCTGCCCACCGCCGATACACAGCGTCACTAGACCAAAACGGCCCCCGGTACGCTCTAATTCATGCAAGGCTTTTAAGATTAAGATAGCGCCTGTGGCACCTACCGGATGACCCAGCGCCACCGCACCGCCGTTAGGATTCAATTTTTCTAGTGGGAAACCCAGGGTGCCGGCAACGGCCATTGCTTGAGCCGCAAAGGCTTCATTGGACTCAATGACATCGATATCGTTGATGTGCAGCCCCGCTTGCTGAAGGCAGCACTTAACGGCGGGTATTGGCCCCAGCCCCATCAGCGAAGGCTCTACACCGGCCGTTGTAGCCACCCGCAGCCGTGCACGCGGGGTTAAGCCACGCGCCTTGGCTTCCTCTGCGTGGGCCAGCACTAACGACGCCGCACCATCATTAATACCGGAGGCGTTACCCGCCGTCACGATCCCATCTTTCTTGAACGCCGGCTTTAGACGAGCTAAATCGCTAAGTTCGACGCCTTCACGCACATGCTCGTCGCGTTTAAAGGAGATCGTCTGTTTGCCTTGGGCAACCTCAACGGCCACGATTTGCTCATCAAAGCGCCCTTCGGCAATCGCTCGGGCCGCCTTGTGGTGGCTATCGACGGCAAACTGATCCAGCTGCTCGCGGGTTAAGCCATACTGCTTAGCGATATTTTCTGCTGTCATCCCCATGTGCCCACTGCCAAACGGGTCGCTGAGAATGCCTAGGGTAAGATCCTGAATATTGGCATCCCCCATGCGTATTCCATTACGCGCCTGGGGTGGCAGCACATAGGCACCTCGTGACATGGACTCTGCCCCACCCGCTAGCGCCAGACGACTATCGCCCAGTGCAATTTGCTGGGCAGCCGACACCACGGCTTGCACACCGGAACCACACAGCCGGTTCACGTTAAAGGCGCCCGCTTCTTTGGGAGCACCGGCATTCAATGCAATGTGCCGCGCAAGATAGGCATCCTGGGGGCCGGTGGTAATAATGTGCCCATACACCGAGTGGTCAATATCCTCGCCCGCAACGCCCGCTCGACGAAGCGCTTCCTGAGCAGTAATCGTCCCTAGTTCAAAAGGCGCCAGCGATGAGAGTGTCCCCCCAAATCCTCCAATGGCAGTGCGGGCACCGCCCAAAATGACAACGCTATCCAGTTGCATGTGAACTCCTTAATCATGGCGCCCGGCTGAGGGATTATGCGACTTTTCCCAGCAGCGAACGCGCGACAACTTCTTTCATAATTTCCGAACTGCCTGCATAAATAGTTTGTACGCGGGCGTCCAAGTAAAAGCGTGAAATGGGGTATTCATGGGTATAGCCATAACCACCAAACAGCTGAAGACAACGATCAACAGCACGGCACTGGAGCTCGCTAAGCTGTAGTTTTAGGATAGCTGCATCCGTGCTGGTCATCGTGCCATGGCGGTACTTATCGACACATTGGTCAAAATACGCCCGCGCCATGTCTAGCTGCGCTTTTATTTCAGCCAGCGTAAAGCGGGTATTTTGGAAATCAGCCACCCGCTGGCCGAAAGCGTGGCGCTGGGTTACGTAATCAAGCGTCAACGCGAGCGCCCCTTCAACGGCACCCAACGCTTGGGCGCCAACCCCTAACCGCTCCCGGGGCAGCTCTTGCATCAAGTAACGAAAACCCGCGCCTTCTTCGCCCAATAAGGCGCTGTGTGGCAACAACAATTGGTCAAACGCCAGTTCTGCCGTGTCGCTGGCATGCTGGCCAATTTTCTTGATCGGCTTACCCCGCGAAAAACCAGGTAACGTCGTGTCTACCAAAAATAGTGATACCCCTTTCGCCCCTGCACTGGGGTCGGTTTTCGCACAAACGATCACTAGGTCGGCTACTTGGCCATTGGTAATGAACAGTTTGCTGCCGTTAAGCACCCAGCCATCAACGGTTTTATTAGCGCGCGTTTTCATCGCCGCTAAGTCGCTTCCGGCGTGGGGCTCGCTCATGGCGATAGCCCCCAGACATTCCCCTAGGGCCATGGCGGGCAACCACGCCTCACGCTGCTCGTTGGTGCCTAGGTTTTGAAGATAGGGCATCACAATGTTGGCGTGGATATTGTAAGCACTGGCTAACCCGCCAAAACCTTGGCGGGATATTTCCTCAAGTGCCAGCTGGGTAATGGCAATATCAGCGCCAGCGCCACCCCAGGTGTCATCAAGATCAATCCCTAATAACCCGGCAGCCCCTAGCGCTCTCCAGAGTGAACGGGGTATTTCTCCAGCCTCCTCCCACTGCTGGTAAAAAGGGGCGACTTCTTGCGCCAAACAGCGCGAAATCATGGCATGAAACAGCTCGTTGGTCTGGGCGTCCATGCTTAATCCTTAAGGTCTTGACGAAGGTGACGTTTGAGGATTTTACCTGCCGTGCTTTTGGGCAGTGTGTCGGCAAACACCACGCGCTTAGGCACTTTATAGGGGGCTATTAAGCTTTTCGCATGGTGAATCAGCTCATCTTCGCTAACCTTTTGACCCTCTTTCACCACAACGACCGCGGTAATTGCCTCTATCCATTTCTCATCGGGTAGGCCAACCACCGCCACCTCAGATATAGCCGTATGCTTGAAAAGGGCTTCTTCCACTTCGCGGCTCGCTACCAGTACGCCGCCGGTATTGATAACGTCTTTAATCCGATCAACCACATACAGGTAGCCTGCTTCGTCGAAATAGCCCACGTCGCCGGAGTGGAACCAATCGCTCTGAAAGGCCTCGGCGGTCATATCAGGCTTATCCCAGTAACCTGTCATTAACTGAGGCGAGCGGTGAACAATCTCCCCATGTTCGCCAGGCGCCACATCGTTCATATCTAAATCGACGATGCGAGTTTCCACGGTGAGGATAGGCCGCCCTGCTGAGGCTGGGCGTTCGGCATGCTCTTCTGGACGCAACACCGTGGCTAAAGGGGCAATCTCGCTCTGCCCATAGCAGTTATAAAGCCCTACCCCATGAAAGCGCTGCTGCATCTCTTCCAACACGGGCACCGGCATAATGGAGGCCCCGTAATACGCTTTTTTAAGGCTGGTTAAATCAAACTGATCAAATGTCGCGTGACGCAGCAGGCTGATCCAGACGGTTGGCGGTGCAAAAAACGAGGCGATGTTATGCTCTGAAATCGCAGCGAGACAGCTCTCTGGAAGCGGTGCTTCAAGTAGATAAACGGGGGCACCCAGCAGCAGGGCGGGCATTAAAAAAACATGCATCTGCGCCGAATGGTAAAGCGGCAAAGCAGCCAACATCGCGTCGTCACTGTTTATATCCAGCTCAACCATGCAGGCCATGTATTCAGCCATTAATGCCTGATGACTCATCATCGCGGCTTTGGGTGCTGCGGTGGTTCCCGAGGTGTAAAGCAGTTGGGCTAAGCTACTTCCTTCTAGCGCCACATCGGGCTCATGGGATGCTTGAGAAGTTCGTGCACAGGTCAGCACGTCAAAGTCTGTTGGGCCGCCTTCGTCAGCGGCGTACAGGGTTCCCGCTAGAGTTAAACCCAAACCTTGTGTCGCTTCAGCGACTTTATCGGCTAGCACAGTATCGCTGAGCAGCCCTTTCGCCCCCGACTGCTCCAGGATATAGCGCAGTTCTTCGCTGCTAAGCGCAAAGTTAATGGGGACATGCACAAGCCCGGCCTTGGTGGCGGCCAGCCAAGCAATCACGTAGGCGTCTGAGTTCTTGCCGTATACCGCCAACCGGTCCCCTGGCGAAAGCCCTGCCTCCAGCAGGCCATTGGCGACTTGGTTAGCAGCGTTATTGAGCGCTTGATAATTCCATGCCCGCTCACCAAAGGTAAGCGCTGGCCGCTGTGCGTACTTGCGAGCGCTGCGATTTAACGCAGCGCCGATGGTATTGCGGTGGATTAAATGCGTGTTCGACATGCCAAGTCCTTATTAGTGTTGTGCTTGATTGGCAGGGCGTTAGCTATTAACGAGCGGGCAAACGCTTTCAGATAGCGGCCGAAACGCTTCTTCGGCGGGAATAGTGCGCACCACTCGGAAAAGGTCATTTTCGTCTGCAGACTCATCCGGCGATTTCACCTCAACTAGATACATGTCGTGCACCATCCGGCCATCTTCACGGATGTAGCCGTTGGTGGCGAAAATATCGTTAATCGGGGTGTCGGCCATCTGTTGGCGAACTGTTTGGGTATCGTCTGTACCCGTGGCTTCAATCGCTTCTAAATAATGAAGGGTACTAGAGTAGAGGCCCGCGTGAACCATCGTTGGCATACTGCCAGTACGCTCGCGGAAGCGCTCTGCCCAGGCACGCGTTTCTTCGTTTAAATCGTAGTACCAGGCTTTTGTGAACTGCAGCCCCTGGGCATTTTCCAGACCGATACTGCGTATGTCAGTGCTGAACAGCACCATGCCCGCTAAAATTTGGCCCGCTTGCGTAATACCAAACTCCCCAGCTGTTTGAACGGCATTAATGGTATCGCCGCCGGCATTATTTAAGGCAATGACGTCAGCGCCAGACGCTTGGGCCTGAAGCATAAAAGAGGAGAAATCATTATTGGGGAATGGGTGTCGCGCGCGTCCTACTACGGTGCCACCATTTTCGGTAACCACACGCTCCACATCGGCCTCAAGGGCGTGGCCAAACGAGTAGTCGGCGCTTAACAGATACCAGTTCTTGTAGCCTTCATCGGTAATCGCTTTTGCCGTACCGTTGGACATAGCCCAGGTATCATAGACCCAGTGGATATGGTTAGGGGAGCAGTGCTCGTTAGTCACCCCAGAAGATACCGCGCCATTCACCAGGCCCAATTTATCCGCGTCTTCTAAAAGCCTAACAGCCGCCAATGTGACCGATGATGCCACTAAGCCTGTGACCATATCGACATTGCGCTCATCAATCCATTCGCGCACAACGCTTGATCCTACATCCGGGCTATTACGATCATCGGCACTGAAAACCACAATGTTGGCGCCGTGCACGCTGCCACCCACATCTTCAATCGCCATCTCAATGGCATCTTGCCCTAGAGGGCCAATGGGATCTCGATAAACACCTGACATATCAGCTAGGTAGCCAATTCGAATTTCATTATCCGAAATACCATTACTGGCAAAAGCGCTTGGGGCAACGCTAGCAGCAAGCAGGGCAGCCGATAGCGTAGACAGCGTGAAAGTTCGTGATAGTCGCATAGTTATTAACCTGTCTATTGTTGTTATTGGGTAGGCCTTAATGGCGCTTTAGGCCGTGGCTCTTATTCATAGTAAGAGTAAAAATCGCTTATCTGTTTACCTATCAAGCCAGTTTTTTTGCAATTCGTGCCATTCGTAGCCGCAATCGACTGTCATGCTCCATTAGTCGATACCGCTTACCAGCGTTACAATAGGGTTTTGCCGTTGAGTAGGAGCAAGGTGTGGGCACACCCTATACGGATGAATTTTTACCCGACGCGCTGCAATTTCGTCCCGATACGCCGCTGGTGGATATTGGCGCAAACCTGACCCACGAGAGCTTTCAGCGTGACCTTGGTGATGTCATTGCCAGAGCGAAAGCAGCCAATGTGACTGCGCTGATTGTTACCGGCACGGATATCGAACATGCCGAACAAGCAGTTGCTATGGCGCAACAGTTTAAAGGCGTATACGCAACCGCAGGGGTTCACCCTCATGACGCCAAAGGCTGGAACAGCGATGTAGCGAACCAACTGAAAGCGCTTCACGGGCAGCCTGAAGTTGTCGCTGTTGGTGAGTGCGGGCTAGACTTTAACCGCAACTTTTCGACACCTCAGGCGCAAGAGCGAGCCTTTGAAGCTCAGTTAGGTTTAGCCGTTGAAAGCGGTTTGCCACTTTTCTTGCATGAGCGCGATGCGGGCCAACGCATGAAAGAGATGCTGCGCAGCTGGCGCGATGATATCAGCCAAGCAGTTATTCACTGCTTTACCGCTGACCGCGCAACGCTACATGGCTACCTTGACCTTGACCTTCACATTGGTTTAACCGGCTGGATTTGCGACGAACGTCGAGGCCACTCCCTTCGCTCGCTGGTTAACGATATTCCCCTTGAGCGTTTGATGGTGGAAACCGACTGCCCTTATCTGCTGCCCCGCAACCTTCCTGCAAAATTGAAAGGGCGCCGACACGAGCCAGCCCTGCTACCCTGGATTGTAAAAGAAATTGCCCTTTGGCATAACGTAAGCGAAACAGAGCTAGGCGAGGCAACCACCCGCACGGCTCAGCGTTTTTTCCGCATTGACGCAGCATCTTAATAGGAGTGATAGCGTGGCTGATTATCCAGGATTTATTGCCATTGAGACGGGCGACGAAGATGGCTTGCCACTGGTTATTGCCTGGTCACTGCCCGATGGTCGTATCAAGCAAACGCTGATTCAACCTGATGACAGCTGGATCACAGAAGATACCAATGTAATGGGCGCATATAGTATTGAAGAGCTTGAGAGCTTGGGTGTCAGCCCATTGGATGTGATTCGTGAACTAGAAACCGACTACTTCTCGCAGACGTTGTATACCAGCGACAACGGTGACGATGAAGCAGCCATAGCCCGGCTATTTGATACATACGGCCTTGACCCCTTTGTCGAGCTTGCCCCCGCTAAAGTGCTTTATGACTCGATCAGTGCTAATGAGTGGCATCGGCTACGCAATGAAACATTTAATGATCTAGGCCTTGAGCCCATGCGACCAGAAGATGAAATAGCCGTCATGCTTTCCTTACATCAGCGGCTTACTGAGCAAGATTAAACCGGGCAGGCCGCGTTAGTACTTAATGCTTTTCGCCCCTGCTCAACAGCCATGCTGAGCGTGTCTGAACATTGATAGTAGCGCGTCAACGCAACATAAAAGGCGTTGGCGCGGGTGGGAAGCCCCTCGTCCTGATAGCGCCGAGCCCGAGCAGCTACCTTATGTGAAAACTGCTCACGGTCCACGGCTACCTCCCCCCCGAGATTATCGACGCTGACATGAAACGTGCGGCCGCAGGCATGGGTAAACAGCCGCTCAAGCGCTTGGGGCGCAATTTCGGCTTGCTCGAATGCCTGCTGCTGCTCGGCATTTCGCCCATCAGGTAAATACCAGTAGCCGTAATCTTCCAATTGCCGCCGCCGATTGCCTGCAATACACCAATGGCTTATTTCATGCAGAGCACTGGCAAAATAGCCGCGGGCAAAAATAACCTGGTGGAATGGCGTATCAGGCGTTGCTGGCAGGTAAAGCGGCTCGTCACCGCCTTTTACAAGCCGTGTCATATAGCTCTCTGCAAAAACGCCATCAAATAGCGCCACTATATCGTTCAGCGTCCAACGCCCTTCGTTATGAGTTGTCATGGTGTCACTTTAGCTATCGATTTTGAGCAGTATATCCCAGCGTAACCCGCACACTAAAGTAGTGTGCTGACCCAAGTGAAGACGGAAAAGATTAGCAACTCCTGCTAATCTATCGGCTTTTCCTGGGCCACTTAACTTACTAGGAGCCTGACCTTGGGCGGCTTTGCTAAACAGATCAAATCAACCTATTGGCCAGAAACCCGCATGCTGGTAGCGCTAGCGCTACCCATTTGCGGCGCCCAGCTAGCCCAAGCGGGCATGAGCGTGGTCGATGTGATGATGACTGGGCGTTACAACGCCACTTCCCTGGCGGCAGTATCAGTAGGTTCAAGCCTATGGATGCCACTCATGCTATTTATGACCGGCACGCTGATGGGGCTAACACCGATTGTGGCGCATCTTTTAGGTGGCCAGCGCAATGACGACATTCGCCCTGCCGTGCATCAAGCGCTCTGGGTGGCGCTCGTATTAGGCATCATTGCCGCTCTGTTACTCTGGTTTTCGGTAATGCCCATTTTCGAAGCGATGGATGTACCTAGCGCAGTGGCTAGAGAATCCGCTGCGTATCTTTCTGCGGTGGCCTTTGGCATGCCTGGCATTGCGCTCTTCCAAGCACTTAGGGCCTTCTCAGACGGCATGAACCATACCCGGCCAGCCCTATGGATCAGCTTGGTAGGGCTTACGGTTAATATTCCCAGTAACTACGTATTGATCTATGGCGGCGATGGCCTAACAAATCTCTTAGGTGATTGGCTTCCTAGCACCGTTCAGCAATTACCAGCCCTCGGCGCTTTTGGCTGTGGCATCGCCACAGCCCTTTCGATGTGGACAATGGCGCTCGCGATGGCCTATTACACGCGCCGTGGCCGCACCTACCGCAGTGTCTCATTATGGAAGCAGTTAACGCCGCCTAACCTGGCAGGTATTCGTGAGCTGGTCGTTGTGGGCGTGCCCATTGGGGTCGCTATTTTTGTCGAAGTAACGCTTTTCACTCTTATCGCGCTCTTCATTGCCAGTTTTGGCGAAGTCACCGTGGGAGCCCACCAAATCGCCCTGAGCTATACCACCATTCTCTTTATGCTCCCGATGTCACTCAGCATGGCTCTCACAGTTCGCGTAGGTAATACACTTGGTCGGCAGCGCTTAGCACTAGCCCGTAAAGTCGCCTGGAACGGCATCGTAATCAGCGTAATCGTAGCGATTATCAACAGCTCCCTGATATGGATTACGGCGGAACCGGTAATTTCACTCTACACCTCAAATCCTGACGTTAAGGCACTGGCCCTTACCATCATCGCACTAGCGGTCATTTTCCAACTGTCAGATTCACTACAGGTTAACTTAGCAGGCGCGCTTAGGGGCTATAAAGATACTCGGATCGTGATGATTATTACGGTACTTTCCTACTGGATTGTCGGCCTAGGGGGCGGCCACTGGCTTGGAACTCACGGTATGGGGGGAGTGTCTGAACCACTGGGTGTACATGGTTACTGGATAGGCTTAATCGCAGGGCTCAGCACTGCCGCTGTTTTACTTGGGTGGCGATTAAAGTGGATCAGCCAAAAGGAGTAACCCCTATGACGCCCTTTGGTGCTAAAAACTTTCTAGCCGCACTATCGGTAACCTCCCTGCTAGCAGGGTGCGGCAACAATGATGCCGAGCAACCCTGGGTTGCTTACCATGAGAAGTTGGCCACTGATCTCAACATTTCATCTATTGAGCGCTCCTCTCCACGTAACATTGGTGCCTTTCCTGATCGCCAAAATAGGCAAATCGATGTGCCTGAAATGCGTGAAAGCATGCTTAATATCTATGCCCTAAGGGAGTGTCAAATCACCTCGCTCGTTGCCGCACGCAATAATCAATTAGGACGAGTTGCGCCCCCAAGCCAGCAGTGGCTTTACGAACGTACCCTCTGGCAGCGCCTTAGCGGTTGCTGGAAAACTGAGGCAGTTAGTGAGTTAAGCGATGAAAACCGAGCACGCCTGGAAACGCTCACTTTACAGAAAACCGCTCAGCTACCTGCGGTGAGCTGGAATGCCATCTTCGAATCCTCCGAATGGGAAAAGAGCTTTTCAAGAGCCAGCCACCCCTTAAGTTCAGGAGGTGTAGCAGACCTTTCTCAATACCTAGCTTCCATTGAGTACTTGCACCAAATGGTAGTGAATCAGTTTAGTCTTGAGTGGCAACAGGACTCCTCCACCCTCGAACACCACCTTAAAACACTTCAAGAACGCCCCTTAACGGGAGAGCTATTACGTACACTGCTTCTCGCTGAGCAGCGTTTGAGTGAGGCTAATATCGTGCTTTCAGAACAAGCGCTATCTACTGATACCTGTTTAAGCTCCTGGGAGGCCACTTGGCTTACCACCCTTGAGCAACAGGCTGAGCAGTGGCTTATAGCTGTCAATCAACTGATTGATACTCATGACGTCTCCCCACCTGAGGCCGTTGTGGAGTATCAAAATACGTGGCTTTCATTGAGCAACCCCAGCGCACCCTGGCAGCAATTTCAAACCGCAAAAACTACCCATAATCAGCTCAGAAGCCGCTTTCCAGTATGCAGTATCACGTAAAAAACACGCTACCCTCTTAACCTTATGGTAAACCTGTGCTATTGGTGAACTACGTGGTGAGCAAAAAACTCACCAATGTCGAGACCACGCAGCACAAGGAGGGACACCATGGGCGCATCCCAGTCACCCCACTCTGCCCAGGTCATCGACCTGGATACCGTGCGTCAGCATCATCAGGCGCAAAAATGTTTGATTCGTCTAGCACCTGAGCTAGATGGGTTAGAGATGGTTTACCAGCTCGCTGCGAGTCCCGACACCTACTATGGCCTGCCGATATTGGCATGGGGCCTCCGCAAAGACGGTAGCGTGGTTGGACTAGTGCCCTGGATGGAATCACTGGCGGCTTGCCACGATTTAGACAGCCATGAAAGTGGCCTATTTATCGGTTATCGTGATCCCGAAACCGAAGAGATATTCGAACTCCCTCCCGACCATAAATATGACGAACTAACGGCGGCGGCAAGCTATTTTGAATACGAAGCTTCAGAAGAGGTTTCACTTATTCAGCAACTCCCTGACACCTTAGGCACCCATGCTTTATGCATGAACCACTCTAATGCCCCTTGGCACATGAAAGCCGTTTACGGATGGCGCCTCTACAGCGATGGCAGCGTAGAAGCTTTACTGGCCGATGAGCAGAAGGCCACCATGACGCCAATCTTACTTGGCGATAGGTGCCTGTATGAAGCGCATTTGCGCCATCAAAAGGTGTACTTCTTTCAGCGGCATATCGCCAACCAAATTATGGAAGAGGATCCCGCCACACTAGATGCATTAGCCATGATGGTTGTTCCTCACGGGGAAGCCGATTAAATCAACGGCTTGGCGAGGCTATCCACCATTAGTCGGCACTGGCCTCGCTAAACTCCACAGACTTAAGCTAAACGGATAAAGTAGAAATAGTGGCCAGTTTCCTCGCGCTGCGATAACAGCTCGTGCCCTAGAAACTGACAAAATTTAGGGACATCTCGAGTTGTAGCGGGGTCGGTTGCTATCACTTTAAGCACTTGTCCTGACGCCATGTCGCGCACTTGGTTATGCATCAGCATAATAGGCTCAGGGCAGTAAAGCCCGGTGGTATCCAGCGATGTGTCAAACGCTTGCGTGTCGTCGGTATTAACAGTCATTTATATTCTCGGTTAGGAATCCACAGTATGATAAAAGTAATCATTGAAAGGCGTATTATGCCCGGCCTGGAAGAAGAATTTGAGCAAGCTGCACGCGAAGCCATGCGCGTTTCCCTTGGGGTAAGAGGGTTTGTCGGTGGAGAAACACTGGTAGAGCTTGGCCATACTGATCGGCGCCTAATGATTACCAAATGGCGTGATCTACGCGCTTGGAAAGAGTGGCATGCAAGCGAAGCCCGCGCAGACGCCATGCAGCGTATTTTACCGCTATTAACCGAAGATGAAACCATTCGGGTATACGAGCCGGGCTACTAAAGTCCTCGGCTCGCTTGACCAGTCATTAATTAATTAACCTTACGTGAACCGTCACCTCTTCCCGATCATGGTAGAGGTGACGACAGGAAATGTTAGCCCGCACCCCCGCTTCCGCCAACGTCTCTTCCAACGATGTTAAGCAGCGAGTCACCTCATCCCAGCGCTTTTTCATGGGTAACTTAAGATTAAAAATCGCCTCGCGACACCACTTACGCGTTAGCCACCGCTCCACCATTGCCAGCACGCGTACAGGTTTATCAACAATATCGCATACCAGCCAATCAAGCCGCTGAGGGGGCTCCCAGCTAAAGCCATCCTCTTTAAGATGATCAATCTGCCCAGTCGCCATTAGCGATTTATCCATCGGCCCATTATCGATGGCGTAAACATACATACCCCGCTGAACCAGCTGCCAGGTCCAACCACCTGGGGCTGCCCCTAAATCTGCTGCCTGCATATGTGCCGAGAGCCGGTCATCCCACTGCTCACGAGGAATAAACTCATGCCACGCCTCTTCTAGCTTAAGCGTTGAGCGGCTAGGCGCTCGAGAAGGGAAGCGCAAGCGACGGATGCCGTTAATCAGTTCACTCCGATTATCGGGGAAGCTCATGCCCAGTTGAACGCGATCGCCATCGGTCCAAAAAATATGCAACCGACGCCCCCCGGCTTTACCGCGCAGAGCACCACGTTTTTTTAGCATGCTTTGCAACGGCTTAGTCAGCGCTTTAATCAAGCCTGCCAATGCTTTTCCATCATTGGTATCGGGAGTTTCATGCCAAATTTCTTCAAAGCTCCACCGACTTGCCTTCACTTGATCCAGAATAGCGGTCAAGCGATCTTCCCTAGAGAGTGTTAGCGCTGGCAGCGCAGCTAGGCTTTGGCGTGCAAAAATAAGCCGCTTAAATGCAGCCTGGCGGTGCACGTCATTGATCGGCTCTCCATCTAAACGTGTCAAACTCACCCACCCCTCCCCCTGCGCAGGCTCACAGGAGACACCTTGCTGTTTAGCGTGGTGCTGCATTTCTGACAGCGCATCGCCTTCAAAACCTGGTCGGCAGTAAACCAGCCACGACGTGGGTACCGTTTCACTCACCTATTCACCTCAATGTTTACCTAATAAAATTGAAATAGTTATCTAACTGATTATTAAAGCGCATCATAGCACTTATCTAGCAGGGGTTATTTTGTTTAGCGCATAGCAAAAAGCCCCGAACACAGTGTGCTCGGGGCTTTTCTTAATAAGTGCCTGACGATGACCTACTCTCGCATGGGGAGACCCCACACTACCATCGGCGCTAAGCGGTTTCACTGCTGAGTTCGGCAAGGGATCAGGTGGTTCACGCTCGCTATGGTCGTCAGGCGTAACTGGCGATGTATATCATG